>JBEDHF010000097.1:0-4753 GCA_041174245.1 Cyanobacteriota bacterium | reverse complement strand
AAAGGAAGCGGGCGGCGGGAATCGAACCCGCATCATCAGCTTGGAAGGCTGAGGTTTTACCACTAAACTACGCCCGCCTGATGAATCTTCAAGCAAGGAATCACCTGCAACGGGTGATCCCCTGAACAAAGATTCCGGCGAACTTCCCTGGGTGGGGAAGGCGAAACGATTCAGGGCAATGGAGCTGTCAGGCAGCCCAGAGCACTCCCGGATCGGTTCAGCTGCAGCATTATGGCCTGCGTCAGGGACCGCGTCATTGTCCGCCGGAATGTCGAGCCGCCGTGACCTCGCCGATGGGGATGCCGCCAGCCTGCGGGGCTGGCCGCGGCTGCGCCTGTTTGCCGCCTATGGCCTCGGCGATGTCGGCACCGGCATGGGCGCCGCCCTGATCGGCTTCTTCCTGCTGCGGTTCTACGTGGCCGCCGGCCTGCCCCCCTTGCTGGCGGGCCTGGCCTATGGCCTCGGCCGCCTCTGGGATGCGATCAACGATCCGATCATCGGTTGGCTGAGCGACAAGACCACCCGCCACCCCTGGGGGCCGCGCCTGCCCTGGATGTTCTGGAGCGCCCTGCCGCTGGGTGCCGCCATGGCGGCGATGTGGTGGCTACCGCCCTGGCCGGATCTGTGGGTCAAGTTCTGGATCTTTCTGGCGATCTCGGTGCTGGCCAACAGCCTCTACACCTGCGTCAACCTGCCTTACACGGCACTGGCAGCCGAACTGAGCAGCGATGTGCACCTGCGCACGCGCCTGAACACGGCCCGCTTCACCGGTTCGATTCTGGCCACGATCAGCGGCGCCCTGCTCGCCGGCGTGCTGATCAGCGATCTCGGTGACGCCAGCACCTACTGGCCCGCCGGTCAGCTCTCGGGCCTGATCATCGCCGCCACCACGCTGCTGTGCAGCTGGGGCCTGCTGCCCATGGCGCGCCGCTGCCGGCGGCCCGAGAGCGCCCGTGGCACCACCCGCAAGCTGCTGCGCCGGGTCGGCCGCAATCACCGCTTCCTGCTCGTACTCGGGCTTTATCTGGCGCTCTGGTGCGGCCTGCAGCTGATGCAGGCGGTGTCGCTGTTCTTCCTGCCGGTGGTGCTGCAGGTGCCTGAAGGGCTGAGCAAGCTGATTCTGCTGCCGTTCATGCTCAGCTCCCTGGGGGGCCTCTGGCTCTGGAGTGCGATCGCCCGGCGGCAGGGGCGCCTCAAGGCGCTGCGGCTCGGCGGAACGCTCTGGATCGGGGCCTGCGCCCTGGTGATGGTGCTGCCGCCGCTCGATCCCGCCACGGCAGCCTTCGGCTCGCTGGCCAACAGCCTGCGCATGCTGGCGCTGCTGCTGGCGATCGTGCTGGCGGGCATGGGCGCCGCCACGGCGTATCTGATTCCCTGGGCGCTGCTGCCCGATGCGATCGATGTCGATCCCGACAAGCCGACGGGGCAGTACAGCGCCTGGATGGTGCTGGCCCAGAAGGTGTGCATCAGCGGGGTGATCGCCCTGCTGGGCGTTTTGCTCAGCGCCAGTGGCTACCAGGAAGCGCTCGCCGCCAGCGCCCAGCCCGCGAGTGCCGTGATCACGATCCGGCTGTGCATGGGCCTGATTCCCGCCATCCTGGTGGCGGCGGGCCTGCTGCTGATGCGCCGCTGGCCCACCCGACAACAGCCCCTGATCCAGACGTGAGCGATTCTTCCCGTCCCGGGCCCCGAACCGGCAGCCCCACGGGTGACGGCTACCGAGCCGCCGCCCTCACACTCGGGCGACGGCTGTTCGGGGCCCGCTGGCTGCGGCGGCTCGGCAGCAGCGCCCTGATCGGCGGCCAGGCCGTGGCCGCGATCGGCCGCGGCCGCATCGGCTTCAACGACCTGGTGGAACAGCTGATGGAAGCCGGCCCCGCCAGTTTTCTGATCGTGCTGATCACGGCCCTGGCCGCCGGCACCGTGTTCAACATCCAGGTGGCGGCCGAACTGACCAAACAGGGCGCCGGCTCCACCGTGGGCGGGATCCTGGCCCTGGGGCTGGCCCGGGAGATCGCCCCCCTGCTCACCGCCACCTTGATCACCGGCAAAGTGGCCACCGCCTATGCGGCCCAGCTCGGCACGATGAAGGTGACCGAGCAGATCGATGCGATCACGATGTTGCGCACCGATCCGGTGGAGTACCTGGTGGTGCCCAGAGTGCTGGCGATGCTGATCATGGCTCCGGTCCAGTGCCTGCTGTTCTTCGGGATCGGGGTCTGGTCGGGGCAGGTGAGCAGCACCGAGCTCTACAACATTCCGCCGGAGGTGTTCTGGAATTCGGTGCGGGTGTGGATGACCCCGGACGACCTTCCCTCGATGTTGATCAAGGCGGTGGTGTTCGGGCTGCTGATCGCCGTGATCTCCTGCGGCTGGGGCCTGACCACCAAGGGAGGGCCCAAGGAAGTGGGCACCACCACCACCGGCGCCGTGGTGATGATCCTGGTGACGGTGGCGATCACCGATGTGGTGCTCACCCAGATCCTGTTCGGCTGAAGCCAGCACGAACGCCGCGGCTGAGCAGCAGCGGCCGCCAACAGCACGCCCCACACGCTCCAGAATGCAGCCATGAACGAAGCGCTGAGCAACGGAGTGCCCGATGCGACCACCAAGCCAGTGACCAACGCGCTGACCAACGCAACGAGCAACGCGGTGACCGACGCCATGGGCAACGTCGTCCTGGCCCCACGCGTCGGCGTGCCCCTGGGGGTGGTGGGCCTTGGTGCCCTCAGCCTCGGGCTGCTGCGCTGGTGGCCAGCGGCCCCGTGGCTGGCCCTGGCCATCAGCCTGTTCGGCCTCTTCCTGGGGATTCAGAGTCAGATCCTGCGACTGGAGTTCGAGGCCGAGGCCCTCGTCGTGTGGCGGCAGGAGCAGGAGCTGCGCCGCTTTCCCTACAAGGAATGGCTGGGCTGGCGGGTGTTCTGGCCCGCTCTGCCGGTGCTGTTCTATTTCCGTGAACAGAAAAGTGTGCACCTGTTGCCGATGTTGTTTGATGCACACACCCTCCGTGACGAACTGAACCGGCGCGTACCGCCCGCATCAGTCGCAACGTCGTCGTCCGCCCCCGCCCGCAGCGATGGCTGATCCTTTGTTCACCGACCACACCGAAGCGATCCCCCAGGCCCCTGAAGGCCAGGGCACCGCTCCCGGTGATCAAGGCCGTCCCGACCCTGACGGCCCGGAGCAGGGCCGGGCTGAGCTGAGCAGCAAGCACGAGGAGCCGGGCCATCCCAATGGCAGCAGCCACCTGGATCTGAGCCAGGAGCTGATGCGCACCGCCCTCAACGACCTGCAGCGGCGGCGCCAGGTCCTGGAAGGGGAGATCCGCGACCTGGAAACACGCCGCGACCAGATCGAACAGCAGATCCGCAGCAGCTTCAGCGGCCAGTCCGATGCGGTAGCCCGGCAAGTGAAGGGCTTTCAGGATTACCTGGTCGGAGCCCTGCAGGATCTGGTGGTCTGCGCCGAGCAGATGGAGCTGGTGGTGCCGCCGGTGGTCGTGCAACCCTCGCCGCTCGATCAGGCCGGCGCCGTGGCGGCAGAAGCCCCGGTGGCCTCGGCAGGCGCCGGCTTGTTTGCCGACGATGCCGAGCTGATCCGCGACCGTCTGGAGCGGCAACAGGGCCAGCCCGATTTCTACGCCGATCCCTGGATCCTCCGGCGCAGCCTCGATGCGGCGGGTGCCGCGCTGCTGCTCGACTGGTTTCTGGAGCAGGGCGGCCGTGGCGCCCAGGCGAGCAGCGGCAGCCGCAACCGCAATGGCCTGATCGCCGCCGCCGCCATTGCCATCCTCGGAGAGCTGTACGGCGATCGCTTCCAGACCCTGGTGCTGGCGGGAAGCCCGGAGCGGCTGGGCGAATGGCGCCGCGCCCTGCAGGACTGCCTGGGATTGAGCCGGGAAGACTTCGGTCCGAACAGCGGCATCGTCCTGTTCGAGCGCCCTGAGGCCCTGATCGAACGCGCCGACCGGCTCGAGGAACGGGGCGAGCTGCCCTTCATCGTCATCGACGCCGGCGAAGCAGCCGTGGCGGTTCCGATTCTGCAGTTCCCCCTCTGGCTGGCGTTCGCCGCTGGCCCCGACGAGATCGCCCGGGAGGAGGATCCCTACTGAAGCCCAGGCCTCCAGACCCCGCCTGATTGCGGCGGTCTCCCCGTCACTGTCCTCGACCCCGACACCGACACCGACACCGACACAGACACAGATGTTGCTTGCCCTGCCCGTTCTCTGCACCGGCTATCTGCTCGGCTCCCTGCCCAGCGGTTATCTCGCCGGGCGTTGGCTTGCCGGCATCGACATCCGTCAGCAGGGCTCCGGCTCCACCGGAGCCACCAATGTGCTGCGGGTGCTCGGCAAAGGACCCGCCCTGGCGGTGTTCCTGATCGACGTGCTCAAGGGCACCGCCGCCGTGCAGCTGGCGATGCTGGTGCTTTCGCTCTCGGGCGATACCCCCGGCTGGAGCGTCGATGCGATGGTGGTGCTGGCGGGCCTGGCGGCGCTGGCCGGCCACATCTGGCCGGTGTGGCTGGGCTGGAAAGGCGGCAAGGCGGTGGCCACCGGCCTGGGGATGCTGCTCGGTCTGACCTGGCCGGTGGGGCTGGCCTGCTTCGGTCTGTTCCTGACCGTGCTCAGCCTCTCGCGGATCGTCTCCCTCTCCAGCATCGTGGCGGCCCTGGCCCTACCGGTGCTGATGCAGCTCTCCTTCACACCTGGTCAGGAGAAGCCCTCCTATCTGGCCCTGGCGCTGCTGACCAC
>JBEDHF010000096.1:0-7645 GCA_041174245.1 Cyanobacteriota bacterium | reverse complement strand
GCCACCCCCTGCCCCGGCAGGTGGTGCCGGGCTTCGAACCGACGATCCTCTCGGCGCCACCCCTGGATCTCAGTGGTGGACGGAACCGTCCAGCGCGCCAGGGCGGTGGTGGCCGCTCTTCTGGCGGTGGCCGCTCTGGCAGTGCCCGCGAGGGCAGCAGCCGCGGCGGTGCCCGTGAAGGAAGCGGCGGTCGGCCCGCCCCAGCCAATGGATTGCGTCGGCGCAGGCCCGCCGCATGAGCCAGGAACCGTTTTTCGAGGCCCTCTGGGAGGGGGAAGGCATCGGCGATGGCGGCGATGTCAACGAGGCCCTGCTCAGCTACGCCACCGTTCAGGACGATGACCTGAGCTGGGAGGAAGCGATCCGTCGGGCCAGCGCCCCTCCCTGCATCAAGCGCTACCGCTCCTTCGAGGCCTACCTCGACAACGCCGATGAACTGGAAACGATCGAGGTCAGCGCCGTGATGATCGACGCCGCCCTCACTCAGGCGGGCTGATCATCGGCCGTGGTGCCAAAGCGATCCCCTGGGCGGGCATCAAGCTGCTGCAGCAACGCCTGACCCGCCACCGGCCCCTTGCCCTCAAGTTGACCTGAGCGGATCAACAGCGGACAGCCGCTGGTGGCCACCACCAGGCCAAGGCCAGGTTCCACCGCCAGCACCTGACCGGGCACCGCAGCCCCAGTGGCGATGGCCAGCGCTTCGGGGCCCGAACGGGTGTCCTGGCCAAAGCGATCCGCCAGGGGAGCCACATCGGCACTGAGTTGATCGCGCAGGCGCTTCACCAACGGCTCTGAGGCCAGCACCTTGAAGCGGCGACCGCGCCAGTGGGTGAAGGCCTGCGGATAGAGGCCCATCACCCGACGATGCAGCGCCAGAGCCGAAAGCTGCCAATCGAGCAGCAGATCCTGCTTGCTGAGCTGACGCGCGTAGGTGAGTCCTTCTTCGCTCTGAACGCGAACGCCGAGCCGCTGCAGGCGCTCGGCTTCTGCACCTGGGCCAGCGGCGGCGATCAGCGGCAGCGCCTGCACCAGCAGCGATGCCGTGAGATCACTGAGCCGGCGACCGAGCTGGTCGGCATTCTCCAGCAGGCCGATCGCCAGCCGTCCCTCCAGCAGCACCGGGCCGGTATCGAGGCCGATCTCCATCGCCATGATGCCGACGCCGGTCTCCGGATCCCCCTCGATCAGGCTCCATTGAATCGGTGCCGCCCCGCGCCAGCGCGGCAGCAGCGAGCCGTGGCCATTCCAGCAGCCCAGGGGAGGCTGGCTGAGGACCTCCTCAGGCAGGATCTGCCCGAAGGCCACCACCACATGCAGATCAGGCGCCAGGTCCGCCAAGGCCTGCTGGGTCTCGTGGTCGTGGCGAATGCGCTCGGGCGTGAACACGGGCAGGCCCAGCGCCAGGGCCCGCTGCTTCACGGCTGATGGCACCAGATCGCGGCCCCGGCCGCGGCGGCGATCGGGCTGGCTGACCACCGCCAGCACCTGATGGCCGGCCTCAACAAGAGCCTGAAGGCTGGGCACCGCGTAGGCGGGGGTGCCCCAGAACACGAGCTTCATCAGCAGCAGGGCCCAGGGGGCCCAGGATCAGAACGGGACCCCCAGACAAGGGGGGCATGACAAGGCATGGAAAGGGGGAGCGGAAGCGCTCGGTTTGGCGCGACGCCAGGAATTTGCTCCGGGCTCAGGCCTCGCCGGTGATTGAGAGCCCCTCCACCCAGACATGCGGGCAGAGACCATCAGGGGTGATCTGCGCCTCGCCCTCGAGGCCGATGATCGACTGCAACAGCTGGCGGATATCGCCGGCCACGGTGGCCGCCTCGATCGAACGGAACACCCCACCCCTGACGAGCCAGCCATCAAAGGGAAGGGAAAAAGAGCCCTGACTGGCTTTAACGCCGGCGTGCAAGGCCGAGAGCGATTCAATCACCACCAGCCCCCGGGATTCATCGATACCGATCGGATGGCTGGCATGGCGATCCAGCCCTTGCTGGCCGCCCCCCGCCGTGGCGCTGATCTGCAACCAATCCGGTGACACCGACACCTTGGCGCCGAGGCCGGCGTGGCCGGTGGGGGCGACCCCAAAGGCGCGGGCAGTGGCCTCGGAATGGAGGAAATTCACCAGGCGACCCTCTTCAAGCAGCGGCAGTCGCCTGGTCGGTGTGCCCTCGCCATCAAAGCTGGCCGCGCCGATGTTGCCGGGGTGGAGCCCGTTGTCGTCGATCGCCAGAAAAGGAACAGCCAGCTGTTCACCCAGGGAGTCGCGGCGGCTGAGGCTGACGCCATCAAGCACCGCACGGGCATTGAACAGGCTGCTGAAGGCTCCGATCAGGTCGAGGAAGGCCTCGGGCGAAAACACACAGGTGTAGCGACCGGTCTCGATCGGGGCGTAATTGAGGTGGGCGATCGTGCGCTCCGCCGCCTCGTTGATGCAGCCGGCGATGTCCAGGCCGCTGGCGCCGTAGGCCAGGCGCACGGCGCCGCTGCTGCGCGGCTTGCGGCCGCTTTCCTCGGCCCGGGCATACAGGTAAAGGCTGGCGGTGCTGAGGCGCTGCTCACGGCAGGCCCCGGCGCTGTTCAGATACAGGCGTTCGCCGAAGCGTTCAGCCAGGCCGTTGTATGGCACCGTGCCGATCGCCTGATGGCGGCCGAGGAGTTCGGCCTCCGCCGCCTGCAGGGTGGTGAGCAGGTCGAGGATGTTGGAGAGGGGCGCCAGGGGCTGATCGAGCGCTGCCAGCGGCGCTGTGGCCAGCGGTGAAAAGGCGGGCACGTCATCGGGGTTGCCGAAGGCGCTGGCCTCACGGGCACCGGCCAGGGCGCGCTCCAGGCCGGAGCTGGACAGATCCGAGGTGCTGGTGACACCGACCAGGCCATCGCCGTTCCAGACCCGGATCGTGATAGCACTGCGCTGGGCCCCCTTCATCTGCTTCGGGCGGCCGCGATCAACCTGAACCGACAGGTCGGTGCTGCAGGCCGCGCCGAGGTCCCAGCGTTCGATACCGGCTTGATGGGCCAGACGCTCGAGCTCCTGGCTCAGGTGCACCGCGTCGAGGCTGGTGGGCGGAAGATCTCGCGACACGGGTGTGGTGGCGGCAGAGGAGTCGCTCATCTCAGCGGCCCCCGACGGTGATCGAATCGACCTTGATGTGGGGTTGGCCGACGGTGACATTGATGCTGCCGCTGACGGAACCGCAGAAGCCGGCCGCCAGTTCCAGATCATTGGCGCACATCGAAATCCTGGGCATCACCTCCCGGGCCTCGCCGATCAGTGTGGCGCCCTTGACAGGACGGGTGAGCTGACCGTTCTCGATCAGATAACCCTCTTCAACGGCGAAGTTGAACTGGCCCGTGGGGCCGACACTGCCACCGCCCATCGTCTTGCAGTAGAGGCCGAGATCCACCGAAGCGATCAGGTCGTCGGGGGTGTGGGGGCCAGCGGCGATGTAGGTGTTGCGCATCCGGCTGGCGGCGGCGAAAGCATGGCTCTGGCGGCGGCCGCTGCCGGTGCGTGGATGGCCGGTGCGCAGCTCGCCGCTGCGATCGGAGAGAAAACGCTTCAGCACGCCGTTTTCAATCAGCACCGTGCGTTGGGGCTCCATGCCCTCGTCATCCATCGAAAGCGAACCAAAGGCGCCATCACTGAGGCCTTCATCGATGGCCGTGACCGCTTCATGGGCGATGCGCTCGCCGACGGAATCGACGAAGGGGGTCGTGCCGCGCTCCACCTGGGTGGTTTCGAGCAGGTGCCCGCAGGCCTCATGGAAGATCACGCCACCGAACCGATTGGCGAGCACCACCGGATACTGGCCGGCCTCGACGTAATCGGCGCGCAGCATCCGATCGGCACTGTCACAGACCTCACGGGCCGAAGCATCCAGATCCCAGCGGCGCAGATCATCGGGCTCGCCGGAGGTGCCATAGCGGCGGCTGATCCCGGCCCGATGCTCGCCATCGGCGGCGAGCACATTCAAGGCGCTGGTCTGATGCAGACGGATGTCGTGGGCGAAGGTGCCATCGCTGGCAGCCACCAGCACGTCCTGCCAGCTGCGGGCGTAGCTGCCCCGCCGCACCTGCAGGTGATGACCATGCTGAGCGAGGCGGGATGTTCCCTGCAGCAAGGTGGCGGTCACTTCAGCCAGATCCGGGGAGCGACTGAGCCAGTCGTGCTTGGAGGCGGCGAACTGACGCAGGCTGCCCAGCCCCTCAAAGGGCGATGCCGCCGCCTGGTTGATCTGGAGACCAAGCATCCCGAGGGCCTGCTCAAGCGCAAGCCTCAGGCCCTGATCACTGAGGTCGTTGGTGGACACAAAGCCATCGCGATGGCCAAGGAACACCCGCAGGCCAGCTCCCCGACCGAAGGAGGGCGTGACACTGGTGATCCGGTCCTGCTCGGCGCCAACGGACACCGAATCGGTGCGTTCCAGGAAGACCTCCACCAGATCAGCACCGGCGGCGCGTCCGCTGGCGAGCAGCGGCTCAAGACGAGCCCGCCAGAGTTCATCGAGCGGAGCATCGGCAGCAGCCATGCTGCCGCCGGAAGGGGTGGAGACGACCAAGTCGAGAACGCAGGAGGGGCTGGTGAAACGTGGACTCAGCGGACAGCGGGCTGGAAGGCTTCGCTGCGGATCGGCTTCATCAGGAAAAGCTTGGCCATCTCCAGAGCATTCGCCGACCAGAAGGGCAGCTTGCGCAGAGCCTTGACCGGCGCCAGACCACCACCCTGATCAATCGAGGCCAGGGCATCGTTGTTGGTCACCAGGCGCTCAAGGCGCCGGTAGAACTTCGGATGCTCGACATCGAGCACCACCGGGAAGACCCGGGCCGAGGTTTCGTTGGTCTTGGCGATCACGAGCTTGTCGTACTCGCGGGCATCGAGACCCAGGGACTCGTAGAACTCCTTGCGGGCCACATCGCGCACGTACATGGTGGCGAACACCGCCAGCAGGAAGAAGCGGCACCAGAGACGGGCCCGCAGACCGCGCACACTCGAAGGCTGGGCCTTCATCAGAGCGTCGAAGAAATCGCCATGACGGTTTTCGTCCTGGCACCAGTTCTCGAAGAAGTTGAAGATCGGGAAGATCTTGCTCTCGGGATGCTTCTCGAGGTGGCGGTAGATGGCGATGTAACGCCAGTAGCCGATCTTCTCCGACAGGTAGGTGGCGTAGAAGATGAACTTGGGTTTGAAGAAGGTGTAGGCCTTGTTGGCGGTCAGGAAGCCCAGGTCGAGCTGCAGACCAAAATCACTCATGGCCTTGTTGAGGAAGCCGGCATGGCGGGCCTCATCGCGGGCCATGTGGGCAAAACACTCAGCCAGCAGCGGATTGCGGTCCTTGATGCGACGGCTCAGCTCCTTGTAGAGAAGGAAGCCGGAGAATTCAGAGGTGCAGCTCTGCTCCAGAAATTCGATGAAGACCCGGCGGGTCTCGGGATCCATCGACTCGGCGGCCCCATCGAAGGAGGCGTCGCGCACGAAGTGATGACGGTTGTAGTCCTTGCGGAACTCTTCGCAGATGGCCTCAAGCTCCACCTCGTTGGGGCGGAGATCCATCGCCGCCATCGCTTCGAAATCGGTGGTGTAGAAGCGCGGCGTCAGGATCGTGTCCTTGACGGGATCCTTGATCGCCGGCGCTCCAGGGGTGCCGGCCGTGGCGCCCTGGTCGAGGACGGCGGTGGAGGATTCGGCAGTGGAAGCGGGAGGCACCATCGCGGAGCACGGCTGCAAGCTACAGGCATCGTAAGGCTGACGGTCCGGCGACCGGGCCGTTGTGACGTTCAGCCCGACATCCGACCCTGACCAGCCGGCAGCCCCAGCCCGAGCAAGCCAGCGATCAGTTGGGACCGAGCCATTTCTGGCCGTTGAGGCGCTGCACCAGACGCGAGACCAGCAGCGCCAGGGTCGTGCGCTTCTCGTCGATCAGGAACGACTCCAGGACGCTGGGTTCACTGCCGCGTTCCGCCACGACCACGGTCTTGGCCGACTGAAGATTGGGCTCGGTGAAGCAGAGCCAGAAACGGCGCTGCTCCGGCAGGCTGCCGGTCACCATCCAGCAGGGAACACCGATCACCGGCATCGGCCCTTCGACCAGGGCCAGGGCGGTGCTGGGGCCGCCATAAGCCTGGATCTCCTTGTCGAGGGCCGGCAGCAGCAGCTCGTTGATGAACTCGGCGAACGGGCGATCCTCGGGGGCCGGAGCCTTGGCCGCAGCGGCCGGCTTGGCGGTGCCGGCAGCCTCGGACGATGCAGCCTCGGCGCTGGCAGCGGCGCTGGCGGGCTTGGGGCTGGGGCTGGCGGAGTCGCTCACCGTCTCAGGCTTGGAGAGATCAGTGCCGAACTCTAGGGACTCTTTCCCTTTCCCCTGCGCCCCCCGGGGCTCAAGAACGGGCCGGAAGCCTCCGAACAGCGCCTGCCCTGGAGGAATCCAGCCAGAGAGGCGACCTCTGCTGCAGCGACGAGCAGCTCCTGAAAACAGCTCCTGGCGCCGCCGCCGGCGCGCTCACCAGCTGTCGTCGTCCGGCTCATCCCAGCCGTCGCCGCTGGCGGCGCCAGGATCGAACGGTGGCGGTGGCGCCTGGGATCGGCGGCGCCCCATCCCCCAGGGGCGACGCTCCGATCCCGTGCTGGCAGACGTCTCGCCAGCGGCAGGCCCAGCAAAAGGAAAGCCGCTGGCTTCAGCGGTGGAGCCAGACCCCTTGCGGATCACCCGGAAGGGCACCGAGACCGTGGGCGGCGGTTCACCGGGAGCGCGGGCCGGACCGGCGCTGACCGGCGCCGGAGCGGGTGATGGCTGCTGCCAGGCGTCGTTCTGGTCTGGATCGTGATCCTCCGTCACCCGCCGAGAACGCCGTGGGGCACCGAAGCGGGCGCCGCCGACCCAGCCACCGCCTGGAGCCCCCCTTCGTCCTCCCTGCAGGGCCAGGGCTGAGGCTGAAAGGCTGAGCACGGCGCCGGTGGAGGACACCACCGCCAGCCAGGTCCCGATCGGCAGTGCCGGCGATCGCCACACCAGCAGGCGCAACGAAAGGGCCGGCCTGGGGTTGAGCACCGACACCAGCAGCACCAGCGCCCACGGGGCCAGCAGCGGAACAACCAGGAAACGCCGCACCATCAACGATTCAGGCCGAAGGGAACGATGGGCCCTGCCATCGCTTCAGGTCGCCGAGCTCGTAGCCCAGAACATCAAACACGCGGATCACCAGAAAATCGACCATCTCGTCGAGGCTGGTCGGCTGGTGATACCAGGCTGGCACGGGAGGAGCAATCCGTGCACCCGCCTCCGCCAGGGTGGTGAGATTGCGCAGATGGATCAGATTCCAGGGGGTTTCCCGCGGGCAGATCACCAGCGGCCGGCCCTCCTTGAGATGCACATCGGCCACGCGCTCGACCAGATCGAGCGCCACACCGGAGGCGATCCGTCCGACCGTGCCCATGCTCGCCGGCAGGATCACCATGCCGCGGGTGCGAAAGCTGCCACTGGCAATGGCCGCTGCCTGGTCATTCCAGCGATGGCAGCGCAACTGTCCGCGGGTGCTGCCGGTGCGCTCGCGCCAGAACGCCTCCTGGGCCAGGGGATCGGTGGGCACGCGCACCCCCATCTCCGCCAACCAGACGCCGATGGCGCCGCGGCTGGTGACGAGCTCCACCTCC
>JBEDHF010000095.1:0-8756 GCA_041174245.1 Cyanobacteriota bacterium | reverse complement strand
CCGCCTTTCCTGTGCTGGCGCGCATTCTCAAGGATCGGGGTCTGCTCAGCCAGCCCCTGGGGCAGCTGGTGATCACCTGCGCAGCCGTCGATGATCTGCTCAGCTGGGTGTTGCTGGCGGCGGTGGTGTCGCTGAGCCGCGCCAGCACCCTGGTGGGGGCCTTGCCGGCCCTGGGCTGGACGTCGCTCTGGGCCCTGGTGGTGCTGGTGGGCCTGCGGCCGGCGATGGCCTGGCTGGAGCGCGATGTGCGCCAGCATCAGCAGCTGCGCCCGATGGCGCTGGCCTGCGTCTTTGCCGGGGCGATCCTGTCGGCTGTTGTCACCGAACTGACGGGTGTTCATTACATCTTTGGCGCCTTTCTGTTCGGTCTTGCCCTGCCGCGCTACGGCCCGTTGATGCGCCGGATTCAGCTGCACACCGAGCAGCTGGTGTTGACGGTGCTGTTGCCGGTGTTCTTCGCCACCAGCGGTCTGCGCACCAGCATCGGCGTGATCGATTCACCAGCCCTTCTGCTGGCGCTTGCCGCGGTGCTGCTGGTGGCAATCGGCGGCAAATTCATCGGTACGGCAGCCATGGCTCGCCTGGGCGGCCTACCCGCAGCGGATGCTCAGGCGGTGGGCTGGTTGATGAACACGCGGGGCCTGACCGAGCTGGTGATTCTCAATGTTGGCCTTTCGCTTGGGGTGATCAGTGCGTCGTTGTTCACCTTGATGGTGCTGATGGCCCTGATCACCACCGCCATGGCCGGACCGCTGCTGGAGCGCCTTGGTTACGGAAAGAGGGCGGCTGAGGCTGGCCCTGCCTAACCTGCGGGCAACTTCCGTCGCTGCCATGCGTCAGATCCTGCCTTCGCGCCCCTTCGGATGCCCTGGTGTCAGCCGCCGGCTGCCGTTGGCCCTTGCTGCTGCGGTGGCCATGGCTCTGCCGGCCATCGCTCCGGCGCGCGCTGGTTGTCAGTTTCTGCAGCCGATCGGTGGCGATGGCGTCTCGCCGATCATCACCAAAACCGTGGGTCCAGGGAAGGTCTTCGGTCGCACGAACTGGAACACGGATTTCGTCGTTAACGGCTTCTACTCCACCTACAAGTTTTTCTTCACCGCCAATTCCTCTGATCCGAATGCCACCTATCCGGTGGAGGGCTATCTCAAATTCAGTGACGGCTCCAACCTTCAGGTGATCAACGTGTCGATGAATCCTCCGATCGGCACCGGGCGGATGTTTGGACCGTTCCCGGCGATTCCTGAGAAAACCGTCAGCCAGCTGAATTTCAAGGTTGGTGCCAGCAGTGATCCCGGCGCCCTCGGCTTCACCTACCGAATTTCAGTTCAGGGCTGCAACTGATCAGGGTTGCAACTGATAGCGGCGCTGTGGGGCCGTGCCGGCCATGGCCCCCCAGCGCCGCGCTGCGACACGGCGCTGAGCCACTGCTCTGAGGCACGGCGCTGCGGCCTTGCGCCGAGTTCTCACTCTTGCGTTTGGCGCCGATCCTCGACGCTGAGATGCTCCCCTGCCGTTCTTTTTTGAACGTCAGCGAAACGAGAGGTTCTGGAGCATGGCCTGAGCTTGGGGCTCAAGGATGCTCTGGCCATAGGGCTTCGGCCATTCGGGCGGTCTGCACGATCGGGCCGACATCGTGCACCCGCACCACCCTGGCTCCGGCGGCGATGGCCCGGCAGACGACAGCAGCCGTTCCCCAGAGACGCGCCCGGGGCCGGGGTTGATCGAGCACAGCGCCGATGAAGCGCTTGCGGGAGGGGCCGACCAGGAGCGGGAATCCCTCGGCCACGAGTGTCTCCAGGCCGTCGAGCAGGGCCAGGTTGTGGCCTGTGTCCTTGGCAAATCCCAGGCCTGGATCCCAGAGGATCTGCTCGCGTTTGACACCCGCGGCGAGGGCCCGCTCCGTCGCCTTCAGCAGCGCCCGGTGCACGTCGCTGACCACGTCGTCGTAGACAGCCAGAGCATCCATGCTGCGGCTGTCGCCACGGCTGTGCATCAGCACGTAGGGGCAGCCCGCTGCCGCAATCAAGGGCAGCATCCCCGGATCGAACTGGCCACCGCTGACATCGTTGATCCAGTCGGCGCCTGCGGCCAGGGCCTGTTCAGCCACGGCGGCCCGGAAGGTGTCGATCGAGATCAGGGGCTGGGGTCGCTGGCCCTTGGCCCTGTCCGCCAGGATCGCTGTCAGGGCCGGCATCAGCCGCTCCAGTTCCTGAGCGGTTTCCAGCAACTCGGCACCCGGCCGGGTGCTCTGGCCGCCCAGATCGAGCAGGTCGGCCCCTTCGTGTGCCAGGCGCCTGGCCTGGCGCATGGCCGCTTCCGGGGTGTGGTGCCGGCCTCCATCGCTGAAGGAATCGGGGGTGAGGTTGATCACCCCCATCACCTGGGTGCGTCCCGGCGGCAGCGGTGCACGGCCGGTCAGCGCCATGGTTCAGGCGGCCACCGGGGCCTGGTAGTTGGCGATGCGGGCAAACCCGACCGGATCGAGGGAGGCACCACCCACCAGCACACCATCAATCTCCGGCTGGGCCATCAGTTGATCGATGGTGGCCGGGTTCACCGAGCCGCCGTACTGGATCACAACATCGGGGTTGCCGACCCAGCTGCGGATCAGGCCGCAGATGCGGTTGGCCTCGGCCGCTTCACAGGTCTTGCCGGTGCCGATCGCCCAGATCGGTTCGTAGGCCACGATCAGCCGGTTGGTATCGAGACCGTCGAGGCCTTGTTCCACCTGACGGCGGATCACGCGCTCGGTTTCCCCCGACTCGCGCTGGCCATCGCTTTCGCCAACGCAGACGATTGGCACCAGGCCAGCCGACTGGGCGGCGCGGGCGCGGCGGTTGATCTGCTCATCGCTCTCGCTGAAGTACTTGCGCGGCTCGCTGTGTCCGACGATCGCGTGGCTGACCCCAAGTTCCAGCAGCATGGCCGGGGAGATTTCGCCGGTGAAGGCGCCCTTGCCTTCCCAGTGCACGTTCTGGGAGGCCAGGTGGATGCCGCTGCCGTCGAGGGCGGTGGCCAGGGTGGAGATCGCCGTGAATGGCGGGGCCAGCACCACATCCCGGTCGGCGGGCAGGCTGGACACCAGGGGGCGGAACGCCTCAGCAAAGGCCCGCGCCTCGGCGCAGGTCATGTGCATCTTCCAGTTACCGGCAATGACGGCCTTGCGCACCGGGGGCCCTTGATCAAACAGGAGTAGAAGTTAAACGGCCGCCGTCCTCAGCCCATGGCAGCGGTCGTGGAGCCACGTCAGCGGCTTTTGGTCAGAGCCGCCAACGTCCCGGCTTCACCCTCCCGGCGCCCGTACGGCGGCGTCAGGCCGGATCGGCCACGATCAGCTCCTGGCCATTGATCAGCACTCGATCGCCGGCCTGAAGCTGGCGGCCGCGTCGCAGTTCCGTTTCACCATTGACCTGCACATCGCCACGCTGAATCCGGAGCTTGGCCTCGCCACCGGTGCCAGCAAGGCCCTGGAACTTGAGGAACTGGTCCAGTTTCACGGCAGGAGCGCTCCGGACAGCGCTGATAGGGTTTGGCGATGCTCGCACCCTCGCCCGCCGGCTTTCGCAGGCTTCTCCCCCTGCTCAGGCCCCACAGCCGGCGCCTTCTGGCTGGTGGCGTGTGCATCGTCATCTTTGTGGGCTGCTGGCCCCTGCTGGCCTATCTCGCTGGCCAGCTGATTCCGGCCATCGGCGCCGGTGACATTGCTGCCGTGCTGCGCAGCATCGGCCTGGCCCTGGCCGTGTTCATGGTTCAGAAGCTGGCGCAGTACGGCCAGGACACGTTGCTGGCCGGTCCTGCCCTCCAGGTGGCCCAGGATCTACGCCGCCAGTTGTTTGCCCGCCTGCAGACGCTGCGCTTCTCCTCGCTGGAGACTCTCTCGGCCGGCGATCTCACCTATCGGCTCACGGAAGACGCCGATCGCGTCGGCGAGGTGATCTACAAGCTGGTGCACGACACCACGCCAAGTCTGCTGCAGCTGCTGGTGGTGCTCGGCTACATGGTCTGGCTCGACTGGCAGCTGGCCCTGGCCACGCTGCTGCTGGCGCCCTTTGTGGCCGTGCTGGTCAGCGCCTTCGGCTCCCGGGTGATGGCGGCGGCGGAACGCAGCCAGAAGCAGGTCAGTGAGCTGGCGGCGCTGCTGGCCGAGGCGATTGCGGGCTTGCCCCTGGTGCGGGCTTACGCCGCCGAACCCTGGCTGCAGGATCGCTTTGACGCCGAGATCGATCTGCATCGCCGCGCCCGCTACCGCAGCCTCAAGCTGCTGGCCCTGCAGCATCCCGTTGTCGGCTTCATCGAAGCGGCAGGAATCCTGTCGGTGCTCCTGATCGGTGCCGTGCGCATCGGCAGTAAGGCGATCGATGCCCAGGGCTTCAGCAGCTATGTGGCGGCGCTGCTGATGTTGATCGACCCGATCGGTCATCTCACCCAGAACTTCAACGAATTTCAGCAGGGTCAGGCTTCGCTCAAGCGTCTGCGCGAGATCGAGGCTGAGGCGGTCGAGGATCCCGATCGCTCCGATGCGCGTTCCCTTGGCACTGTTCAGGGCCGCCTTGAGCTGCGCCATGTCCGTTACGGCTACGACCCGGCCCGGCCGGTGCTGCGCGATCTCTCGATCGTGGTGGACCCTGGCCAGGTGGTGGCCTGGTCGGCCCCTCGGGCGCTGGCAAGAGCACCCTCTTTTCCTTGCTGTTGCGCTTCAACGTCGCCCAGGGCGGCCAGGTGCTCCTCGATGGCCACGACCTCACCGCCCTGCGGGCCCGCGAGCTGCGCCGGGCGGTCGCCCTGGTGCCCCAGCAGAGCCGTGTTTTCGCTGGCACCGTGGCTGAAGCGATCCGCTTCGGCCGCTCCGCTTCGATCGAGGCCGTGCGGGAGGCGGCGCGGGTGGCCAATGCCGATGGCTTCATCGAAGCCCTGCCGGGGGGCTACGAGGCCCGACTGGAGGAGCGAGGCGCCAATCTCTCCGGCGGACAGCTGCAGCGCCTGGCGATTGCCCGGGCGGTGCTCGGCAACCCGGCGGTGCTGCTGCTCGATGAAGCCACCAGTGCCCTCGATGCCGAGAGCGAAGAGGCGGTGCAGCGGGGGCTTGAGCAGGCGATGGCGGGCCGCACCGTGCTGGTGATTGCGCACCGTCTGGCCACTGTGCAGGGCGCTGACCGGATCCTGGTGCTCGAGGCCGGCCAGGTGGTGGAGCAGGGCAGCCATCGCGAGCTGCTGGCCCTAGGGGGGCGCTATAGCGACCTCTGCCAGCGTCAGCTGATCGTGCAGGAGTTCTGAGCGATGGCGGCAGCGCGCTGGCAGTACCGGGTCGTTCACATCGATGTTGCCGCCGGTGATCCGCCGCCACCGGCGAGCCCGGTGGCCGACAGCGAACGGCTCGGAGGCGGCCTCAGTGCCGATTACCTCGAGCGTGAATTCCCCGAGATCTACAGCAACCCGGGCCTGCCGAAGCATCCGGCGGCCCAGCTGCAGATGGCCTTCAACCTGCTGGGAGAACAGGGCTGGGAACTGGTCCAGACCCAGCGCGTCGGTCCCTTGCTGATGGTCTTCTTCAAGCGCCCACTGAACTGGCCAGGTCCTTGACCCGAGCTCTAGTCTGTCGCTGCCAACCAACACCGTGCCGTGACCGACGAGCAGACTCCCCCCGTGCTCACGTTTGAGGGCAAGCGCTACGACCTCAACAACCTCCCCGATGACATCAAGGAGCTGATCCGCGGCATGCAGGTGGCTGATGCCCAGCTGCGCATGCACGAAGACACCCTGAAGGTGCTCGCCGTTGGCCGTCAATCGATGGCCCTGCAGCTCAACGAGCGCCTCAAGGAGGTCACCCCCCTCGCCGACTGAGGCTCAGGGCTGGGTTGCAGCCTCTCTCGGGTGCAACCCAGCCAGCCCTGACGCAGGGCTTAATCAACGCCGATTCAGAGCGGGCTGAGGTCGAGGAAGCGGAAGCTCTGCTGTTCGCCCCCCTTCTCGCCGCCCTTTTCGCCCTCGCTTTCGATCACCCGTTCCGCCAGCACCCAGGGGCCGGCGTCAGCCAGGGGCACGAACGTGTCGCTGAACAGCTGCTGATCACCCCGGGGGGCGCCGGTGGCTGGATCGCTGTAGCGGCTGCTGTAGCGCTGGCTGAGATAGCCGTGGCCCGTATCGGTCACCGCCAGGGTGTGGATCGTGACCACGGTGCCGTGGATGTGGCGGTGCACCATCGTCACCACATTGCCGGCGATCTTGTAGCGATCACCGCTGTTCTTGCCACCGACGATCACCTCCAGGCCCTCGGGCGTTTCGTCGCCGGCGGTGAAGGTGTTGGCGCCGTGGGTCTGCTCGAACGGGCGACGGACGCGGTGGATCGCCACCTCCCAGAGCTGGGAGGCGATCGCCTTGTGGATCTCCTCGTCCTCGATCCCTTCGACGGTGGCCTTGAGATCAGCGCCCACCTGAAAGCGCCCCTCCACGGTGCGCTCGCCCTGCTGCCAGAGGCAGAGACCCTGGTAGCCGCCGAAACCGGGCTCCCAGGTGTAGCGGTTCTCGTAGGCGGCACGGAAGGCGTTGGTGCAGTCGCTGCCGGGGACGATCAGGGCAGGGGCCTCGGGGGTAGCGGTCACGGCCAGGCGGGCATCGGGCCACTCACCCTAACGAGGGCTCCAGCGGCACTGGATTTGGTGCCGATCGACCTGCAGCCCCACGAGGCGTTGCTCGTTCAGGTTGGCTGCGCCGTTGGAGAGCACCAGGCCGTCCCCCGATTCGTCGGGGCCGCATCCAGAGAAGGGCTCAAAGGGCCGCTTCCCTGGATCCCCAGGCGGCGCACCAAGCCGCCTGGTCTCAGGCCAGCTGGTGCATGTCCTGGAGGGCGTTGATCTCCAGGGTTTCCGACTGCAGGGCGGCGATCGCCTCCACGGCGGCGCGAGCCCCGGCCAGGGTGGTGACCGTCGGCACGGCGTAATCCAGGGCTGCCTTGCGCAGGTAGGTGTCGTCGTGTTCGGCCTGGCGGCCGATCGGGGTGTTGACGATCAACTGGATTCGGCCGGAGCGGATGGCGTCTTCGATGTTGGGGCGACCTTCGTGCACCTTCAGCACCGCCTCGACGCTCAGCCCCTCGCGGCCGAGCAGCTCGGCCGTGCCGCTGGTGGCGATCAGGGCAAAGCCCAGTTCGCTCAGGCGGCGGGCCACCGGCACCAGGGCGGCCTTGTCGCGGTCATGGGTGGAGACGAAGACGTTGCCGCTGGTGGGCAGGGCATCGCCGGCGGCCTGCTCGGCCTTGGCGTAGGCCATGCCGAAGCCCCTGGCACTGCCCATCACCTCGCCGGTGCTGCGCATCTCGGGTCCCAGCAGGGTGTCTGAACCTGGGAAGCGCTTGAACGGCAGCACCGCTTCCTTGATCGCCTGCAGGGGCGGTTGGGGTTCGCTGGTCAGGCCGAGCTCGGCCAGGCTGCTACCCGCCATCAGCTGGCTGGCCACCTTGGCCAGGGCGACGCCGGTGGCTTTGGCCACGAAGGGCACCGTGCGCGAAGCGCGGGGGTTGGCTTCGATGATGAACACCGTTTCGGTGCCGCTGGCATCCTTCTGAACCGCGAACTGAAGGTTGATCAGGCCGCGCACGTTCAGGGCCAGGGCCAGGTCCTTGCTCCACTGACGGATCGTGGCCAGGGCAGCGGCCCCCAGGGTCACCGCCGGCAGGCAGCAGGCCGAGTCGCCGGAGTGGATGCCCGCCGGTTCGATGTGTTCCATCAGGCCGCCGATCACCACCGTGCCGTTCAGATCGCAGAGGGCATCGACATCCACCTCGGTGGCGTTGTCGAGGTACTGGTCAATCAGCACCGGGTGATCCGGTTCCACTTTCACCGCCTCGCGCATGTAGCGGTTCAGCTCGTCTTCGCCGTGCACCACCTCCATCGCCCGTCCGCCGAGCACATAGCTGGGCCGTACGACCACGGGGTAGCCGACCGTGGCGGCCACGGCCAGGGCTTCGGCTTCGCTGCGGGCCAGGCCGTTGCGGGGTTGGCGAATGTCCAGTCGGCGCAGAATCGCCTCGAACTGTTCGCGGTCCTCGGCGGTGTCGATCGACTCGGGTGAGGTGCCCCAGATGCGGGTGCCTGTGGCCTGGCCTTCAGGGCCAGCCAGCCAGTGCAGCAGGGGAATCGCCAGCTTCAGGGGCGTCTGGCCTCCGAACTGGACGATCACACCCTCGGGCTTCTCCGCCTCGATCACGTTGAGCACGTCTTCGAGGGTCAGCGGCTCGAAATAGAGGCGATCGCTGGTGTCGTAATCGGTGGAGACGGTCTCGGGATTGCTGTTGACCATCACCGTGGCGAAGCCGGCATCGCGCAGGGCGAAGGAGGCGTGCACGCAGCAGTAGTCGAACTCGATCCCCTGGCCGATCCGGTTCGGGCCTCCGCCGAGGATCATCACCTTGCGCCGGCTCTCGGCCGTGACCTCGTTCTCGGGGGGGATCGGTGTCAGGGCGCCGTCGGCACTGATCCGCTCCAGCGGCCGCTCGTAGGTGGCGTAGTGGTACGGGGTGCTGGAGGCGAATTCGGCGGCGCAGGTGTCCACGGTCTTGAACACCGCCGTCACGCCCAGGGCCTGGCGGTGCCGTCGCACTGTCAGTTCGTCGCTGCCGGTGGCCCAGGCCAGCTGTCGGTCGGAGAAGCCCAGTTGCTTGAGCGCCAGCAGGGCTTCGGCATCGAGCTCGGCCAGCTGGCGACCGCGCAGCAGCTCGTTTTCAGCGTTGAGGATCTGGCGCAGCTTGGCCAGGAACCAGG
>JBEDHF010000094.1:0-10624 GCA_041174245.1 Cyanobacteriota bacterium | reverse complement strand
AATCAATCCCCTCCTGCAGCAACACCTTCAGCAAGGTGGGGCAGCTGACCGGAGCTTCGCCGCAGATGCCGATCGGCCGGCCGCAGCGATGGGCGGTGCGGATCGCCAGGCGGATCAGCTCCAGCACCGCGGGATCATCGGCGGCGAAGGCCTCGCTCACCAGGGCTGAATCCCGATCCAGGCCCAGGGTGAACTGGGTCAGATCATTGGAGCCGATCGAGAAGCCATCAAAACGATCCGCCAGGTCGCGCAGGTGAAAGACGGCGCTGGGGAGTTCGATCATGGCGTGGATCTCCAGGCCATCCTCGCCACGGCGCAGGCCATGCCGGGCCATGGCCTCGAGCACCCGATCCGCCTCCTGGGGCGTGCGGATGAAGGGCACCATCGGCATCAGCGACCGCAGCCCCAGCCGCTGCCGCGCAGCAACGATCGCGGCACATTCGAGCGCAAAGGCGTCGCCATAGGCTTCCGAGCCATAGCGGATCGCCCCCCGCCAGCCCAGCATCGGGTTGTCTTCCTCGGGTTCGAACCAGCGGCCTCCCAGCAGAGCCCGGTACTCGTTGCTCTTGAAATCGCTGAAGCGCAGCAGCACCGGCCGCGGGTGGAAGGCGGCACCGATCATCGCCATCCCCTCCAGCAAGCGATCGAGCCCATAGGCCCAGCCACTGGCGAAGGGAGCCGTGATCGCCGCCAGCTGCTCGCGTTCGCTGGCATCCTGCACCCGTTCCGGATGGAGCAGGGCCAGGGGATGGGCGCGAAGCTGGCGCACCAGGATGAATTCCAACCGCGCCAGGCCGACACCGGCGCAGGCCAAGCTGCCCAGACCCAGCACCGTGGCGGGATCGGCCACGTTCAGCCGCAGCTGGGTACGGGTCGGGGGCAGAGCTTCCGGTCGTTCCTCCACCAGCCGATACGGGAGCCAGCCGGGGTACACCGCTCCCACCTCCCCCTGGCAGCAGCTGACGGTGACCGGCTCTCCATCCTGGAGCCGGCGGGTGGCCTCACGGGTGCCCACGATCGCTGGTACGCCGAGTTCGCGGGCCAGGATCGCCGCATGGCAGGTGGCGCCGCCCTGGTCGGTGACGATGGCGGCCGCCAGGCGCAGGATCGGCTCCCAATCGGGATCGGTGCGGCCCGTGACCAGCACATCGCCGCTCTGAAACTGGTCGATCTGCGCAGCGCTGGCCAACAGGCGCACCCGGCCTTGGGCCACCGCCGAACCGATCGCCCGGCCGCTGATCAAGGGCTCCACCCCATGGGGATCCAGGTCCCAGCGACGCTCCAGCCAGGGGCGCCGCTGCCTTGACCCAGTCTCAGGCCTTGCCTGGAGGATGAACAAGGCACCGCTGAGGCCGTCCTTGGCCCACTCGATGTCCATCGGCGTTAGCAGACCCCGCTCTTCGCTGTAGTGCCGCTCGATCGCCACGGCCCAGCGGGCCAGGCGCAACACCTCCTCCTCGCTCAGGCAGAACTGCTGCTGCAGGGCCTCCGGCACCGGCTGATCGACCAGCTCACGGCCGCCGTCAGCCACGATCGATCGTCGTCGATGCTGCTTCGAACCGAGGCGCCGGCGCAGGATCGGGGCATAGCCCTGCGCCAGGGTGGCCTTGAGCACCAGCCACTCATCGGGCTGGATGGCCCCCTGCACCACCAGCTCCCCCAGCCCCCAGGCACCGGACACCAGCACGACCGCCGGCGAGCCGCTCTCAGGATCGAGGCTGAACATCACACCGGCGCAGCCCTGATCGGAGCGCACCAGCTGCTGCACGCCGACACTGAGAGCCACCGTGGCTGGATCAAAGCCGTGCTCCTGGCGATAGGCGATGGCGCGATCGGTGAACAAGGAAGCCAGGCACTGACGGCAGGCCTCCAGCAGAGCCGCATCCCCAACCACATCCAGCAGCGTGTCCTGCTGACCGGCAAAACTGGCCTCCGGCAGATCCTCCGCCGTGGCGCTGGAGCGCACGGCCAGGGGCAGGGCCGGATCGCCGCCACTGAGGGCAATCAACTGCTGATGGGCCTCACGGATGGCCAGCACCAGGGGCTCCGGCAGTGGCGCAGCCAGAAGCAGGGCCCGGACGCGAGCGCCGACCCGTTGCAGGGCGGCCAGATCGGTGGCATCAAGACCGGCCAGCAGATCCTGCAACGGTTGCTCGAGACCATTGGCCTGCAGAAACAACCGGTAGGCCGCCGTGGTGATGGCAAAGCCCGGTGGCACCTGAATGCCGGCCGGCTGCAGATGACGCATCAGCTCACCGAGCGAGGCGTTCTTGCCGCCCACCTGAGCGATGTCCTCCAGCCCCACCGACGCCAGTGGCAGCACCAGCGGATGGCCGTCACCAGAGAAGCGGCTGCAACCAGGAATCATCGATGGGCAGAACCAGGGTCAATCCAGGGGAAGCACTCGCCCCTGGCCAAGCCTGATCAGCACCGCTGCCAGCATCGCCCCACTCGGCACTTCCGGCCCGCGATCGCGGCGCTGGCACAGCAACAGCGGCAGCAGGAACAGACGCCGGCCGCTGCAGCGATCAGGCCACGGCGCCACGCCGAAGCAACGACAATCGCCACCATGTGCGCCCGGTCACATCACCGGAATCGATACATTCCAGGGCCACGAAGTCGCCGTGGAAGCAAAGTTTGCTGTGCTAATCTAGAAAAGATTGCTTTCTCCCCTGTGCGCAAGCTCCACCTGGCAGTTCTGACCGCCGCCCTGGTCGCCCTTGGCGGCGGCCCCCTGGCAGCCCAGACCCAGGTCGCCCCGGCGCCCGCTGCCAAGACTGGCACCGCGAAGCCCGCCAGCCGTGAGTTGGTGAACGCTCTCACCCTGGCCGGAGCCGTCAATTCCTGCGAGCTGGCGATCAACGCCAAGGTCCCCCTGCAGACCGGTGTGATCTCGGCCGCCCAGTCGGCCACGTTCGCCATTTCCAATCTGTACAACAATCAGATTGAAGGCATCAGCGCCAGCCTGAAGCCCGAACAGATTCTGAACGGCAACGTGATTGAAATGATCGTGCGGGTTAGGGAAGGCTGCTACACCAAACTGAACGACACGGACAAGAAGTACGTCGACACGATCGTCAACGAAGTTCAGGCCCAGCTCAAGAAGCAAGGCCCGTCCAAGTGAGGTCCTGAAACCTTCTTAACCTCAGATATCCTCAAGCCTCAATCGTTCGCGGTTGAGGCTTTTTGATTGGAATCCTGGTGCTGTCGTGTCGACGCTTCCGGCTCGGGCTCGGGGAACAGCTGACTGAGCAGGCCGACGGCCAGCAAGGTCAGGCCCAGGCCCAGGGCCAGGGGCCTGGTTTCCGCCGCTTCCCCCCAGACCGCGGCAGAGAGGAAAGCCGCCCCCAGCAGCAGGGAAGGGACCAGCACGATTCCCTTGGCAGTGCGGTTCAGGCCCATGAAACGATCAAATCAATCGGTGGAGTAGGGATGAGGCGTCAGCAGGAGGCACCCTGGCCGGGGGAGGCCAGCTGGGCCGCGATCAGGCCCGAGGAAAGATCCAGACCGGTCGGCTCCGAAGCCTTGATCCCCTGGCCGGGCCGGGGCAGGGGTGTGACCCTGGCCACCAGGGTGCCATCCACAGACCCGATCGGCCGCAGGTTGACCCGGCTCTGACGCGGCAAGCGAGCCCGAAGCCATTGCTGGGCCTGCTCCTGATCCTCAGGGGCCACCTCAAGACAGGCCAACCGCACCGGGTAGCTGCGATTGCGATCACCGATCTGCAGCAGGGTGGCCGTGCGCACCTGCAGCACCTCGGCCGCCAGGACCGGTCGCAAGCCGACCAGGAACACCAGCAGCGCTAGAACGCCAGGCAGCAGCGAGGCCCTGAGACGGCGATAGACCAATGGCAGAACCACCCTCAGGGGCCTGCCGCTCCAAGGCGTGGAAGCGTGGCTGGCCGTGCCGGCGACAGCGGTGCTCAGAGCCTTGCTCCGCAGTTGGGGCAATGGCGATGGGAGCTGACCGTGGTGGTCCCGCAGGCCTGGCATTGGCGGGTGGTGTCGATCGCCAGCTCTGGATGGCTGGGCAGACCGACCATCTGGGCATTGCTGGCGCCCGGGGGCACCATCGGGTAGCAGTTCTCGTTGCGACGCACCACCACGTTCACGAACGCCGGTCCCGGATGGTCCAGAGCCTCCTTCAGACCCTGATGCAGGTTGGAACGGTCGCTGATCGTGATCCCACGCACGCCAAAGGCTTCGGCAAGGGCCTCGAAGTTGGGCATGCCAGCGGTCATCTCCGAGGCGGAATAGCGCTCGTCGTAGAAGCTCTCCTGCCACTGGCGCACCATGCCCTGCCAGCCGTTGTTGAGCACCACCACCTTCACCGGCAGCTTGTACTGGCTCAGGGTTCCCAGCTCCTGGATGTTCATCAGGATGCTGGCGTCACCGGCCACACAGATCACCTGATCCTCCGGGAAGGCGGTCTGCACCCCGAGGGCCGCCGGCATACCGAAGCCCATGGTGCCGAGACCGGCGCTGCTGATCCAGTGGCGTGGACCATTGTGCAGGAACTGGGCCGCCCACATCTGGTGCTGGCCGACATCGGTGGTGTAAAAGGCGTCGGGTGCCAGCTCCCGCAGGGCCACCACCACCTCCTGGGGGGCGATCTCACCCTCGGGGCTGGGCACCACCAGGGGGTAGTGGCGCTTCCAGTCCTCGATCCGCTCCAGCCAGGCGTCGGTGCGGCCGACCGCGGACTCCTCCGCAGACATGGCAAGCAACGCCTCGAGGGCCGCACGCACATCAGCGACGACGGCCACATCAGGCCGGCGCGTCTTGCCCATCTCCGCCGCATCGATATCGATGTGAATCACCCGGGCCCGGGTGGCGAAGCTGTCGAGACGACCGGTGACGCGGTCGTCGAAACGAGCGCCGGCAGCGATCAGCAGATCACAGTCTGTGACAGCGAAGTTGGCATAGGCGGTGCCGTGCATGCCGAGCATGCCCAAGGCCAGAGGGTGGCGCTCATCAAAACAGCCCTTCCCCATCAAGGTGGTGGTCACGGGCAGCCGGAACCGCTCGGCCAGGGCCCGGATCTGGGCATGGGCGCCGGCACTGATGGCGCCGCCACCGACGTAGAGCAGCGGGCGCCGGGACTGACGGATCAGCTCCAGCGAGGCCTCAATGGCATCGTTCCGAGGGGCCGCCGGCAAGATGTAACCAGCGGGCCTGGCCGTGCCGGGCTCCACCGGCTGGTAATCGAACTCCTCCAGGCCCACATCCTTGGGCACATCGATCAGCACCGGGCCGGGTCGGCCGGTGGAGGCGATCAGAAACGCCTCGGCCACGATGCGACCGATGTCCGCCGGGTCGCGCACCACCCAGGAGTGCTTCACGATCGGCAGGGTGATGCCGAAGATGTCGGTTTCCTGGAAGGCATCGGTGCCGATCGCCGAACGGGGCACCTGACCGGTGATCACCACCATCGGCACCGAATCCATCTGGGCGGTGGCGATACCGGTGACCAGATTGGTGGCGCCGGGGCCGGAGGTGCCGAAGCAGACGCCCACCTGACCCGTGGCCCGGGCGTAGGCATCAGCGGCGTGGGTGCCGCCCTGCTCGTGACGCACCAGGGTGTGCTTCAACCAGCCGCGGGCTTCGGCCTTGTGCAGCTCGTCGTAGATCGGCAGGATCGCGCCGCCCGGGTAGCCGAAGATGTGGCGCACGCCATGGCGATGCAGGGCATCCATCAGGGCATAGCCGCCACTGACCCGCATCGGGGCAGCAGACGTGGCCTCACCGCCAACAGCAGTGGTGGCAGAGGCAGCGGCGGTGGAAGCGGCGGTGGAAGCGCCGGGGACAGGGGAGGACGTCACGGACGTGAGGGTCACGGGAAAACGCTGGCCACTCAACGGAATAGGCCAACCCTAGGCTCTGGCCGCACGTTTGGCGCCCCCCGCCGGTGCGCTTCCGCCATCGCCCTCAGGATCAAGGCCGGATCAAGCCAACGGTCGTCGTAACGGAGTGCCCAGTGCAGGTGGGGTCCGCTGCTGCGACCGCTCACACCAACCCGGCCGATCACCTGGCCACGTCGCACCGAAGTACCGGCGGCTAGCGCCACGCCATCGGCGCGATAGACGCCCTGATGCACCACACCGGAGAGGTGGCAATACAGATGCTCCCAGGCCCCGGAGCGCACCACCAGACCAAGGCCGCAGCGCCGATCGTCGATCACCTGGATCACCCGCCCGCCCCACCAGCTACGCACCGGTGAACCGAAGGGAGCCGCAATATCCAGACCGCGGTGGGGCTCAGCAGCTCCGGAGGGTCCGGATCTCACCCCGTAATGGGAGGTGTAGCCGAGAAAGACAGGCACGGGAAACTGTCCGCGCCGCCAACGGTCATCGGCTCGCCCAGGGCCGGGAGCCAGCCAGAGCAGCGGCACGAGGGCCAGCGCCAGGATCTGGTTCTGCCAGGGGGCTGGCTGCCGCGAGGCTTCAGAGCAGGCCGAGGCCATGCAGGGGGCCCCGACCCGAGAGGAGCTCGATCAGGAACGCCAGGAAGCCCACCATCGCCAGGCGGCCGTTCCAGACCTCGGAGCTGTTGTTCCAGCCCCAGGCCCATTTGTCCTGGGGATAGAGCTTGACCTTGGTCGGCAGCTCCGCCGCCTGGTCGAGATTGATCTCGGGGCCGGCCATCGCCTGTTGGACCAGGTCGGCCAGACCGGCGATGAAGGTGGGATCGGTGTCGAGCGCCGGCACCCTGCGGAAGTTGGTCACACCGGCTTCCGTGGCCAGTTCGCGGTACTCGATATCGATCTCCTCAAGGGTCTCGATGTGTTCGCTCACGAAGCTGATCGGCACCACCACCAGATCCTTGACGCCCTGATGCCCAAGCTCCTCAAGCGCTTCCTCGGTGTAGGGCTTCAGCCACTCCACCGGGCCGACGCGGCTCTGATAGGCCAGGGTGAAGGGGTTGCGGAAGCCGAGGCGCTCGGCGAGGCGATCCATCACCAGGGCTGCGCAGCCTTCAATCTCCTGTTGGTAAGGATCACCGGCTTCTTCGACATAACTCTTGGGCACGCCATGGGCGCTGAAGAAGACATGGGCGGCGGCCTGGTCCTCACAGGCGCGGATCTGGCGTTCCATCAGGGCTGCCAGCGCGTCGATGTAGCCGGGGTGGTCGTACCAGCTGCGGATGCAGCGGATCGGCAGCTTCGAAAAGGCAGGATCGCCCTGGCGCAGGCGCTGCAGCTCCCGGAAGCTGGAGCCACTGGTACTGATCGAGAAGTGGGGGTAGAGAGGCAGCACCACCACCTCGTCGATGCCATCGGCCTTGATGTCAGCGACGGCGGATTCCGTGAACGGATGCCAGTAACGCATCGCCACATAGGTGGTGGCCTCGATGCCACGCGCGCGCAGGCTGCTCTGCAGCTCGCGCGCCTGCTGCTCGGTGATCCGGCGGAGGGGCGAACCACCGCCGATCGAGCGGTAGGCCTCCTGGGACTTGCCGCTGCGCAGGGTGCTGATCAACCAGGCCAGGGGCTTCTGCAGTGCCGGGTTGGGCAGACGGATGATCTCGGGATCCGAAAACAGGTTGTAGAGAAACGGACCCACGTCCTGAATCCGCTCGGGACCACCGAGGTTCAGCAGCAGCACGCCGACCTTGGCCATCCCAGTCCTGCAAGGCGAATCACGTGGAGAGCGTAACGCTGCAGCCCCTGGGCTGGCCGTCGCCGTGGAAGCCCGATAGGGTCGGCCCCACTCCGCCGGGTCCAGGATCAGCGCCATGGCTGCGACCACCGCCAGCGAGGTTGCCCCAGGCCCGAGCGCCGATGCCGACACCCTGGCCGACACCCTCAACGACACCCTGACGGAGCGCCTGCGCGACCACAACCGTCGCCTGGCGGAGGCTGGCATCAGCCTGCGCCTGGAGCAACGCCGTCAGCGCCTTGGCCTGCGGGGGCCCCTGCCCTGCCGGAACGGCAGCGGGCTCAAGGTTCAACGCATCAGCCTGGGACTGGCCGCCGATGCCGCCGGCCTGCTCGAAGCCCAGGGCCAACTGAAGCGGGTGTTGCAGCAGCTGGCCAGCCAGACCTTCGCCTGGTCGGAATGGGCCAGCAAAGAGAGCAGCGGCTCGAGCAACGCAGCGAGCGCGCCAGCCGCAACGACGGCCTCGCCCGTGACCTTGCAGCTGCAACAGTTTGAAAGCGCCTTTTTCAGCGATCCCCGCCGGCGCCGCCACCCGGCCGGCAGCCGCACCACCTGGAGCAGTGCCTACCAGCCCTATCTGCGCCGGCTCGCACGCCTGGCAGCCGAGGCCCCTGGCAGCAGCCTGTCGGTGCCGTTGCTGGAGGCCGTGCTGGAGAGCTATCCCCTGGCCAGCCGCTCGCGCCAGCAGTGCGGCACCGCCCTGGCCGCGCTCGCTCGCCAGCTGGATCTGCCGTTGCCCACCGATTGGAGCACCCGAGCCGGCGGCTACGGCCTCCACGCCGCCCGTTTCCGTCAGTTACCCAGCGATGAGGAGATTCTGGCGCTGGTGGAGCGGATTCCCAATCCGGGCTGGCGTCTGGCCTATGGCCTGATGGCCACCTACGGGCTGCGCAACCATGAGGTCTTCTTCTGCGATCTGCGGGCTCTGGCCCCCGGAGGCGACCAGGTGCTGCGGGTGCTGCCTACCAGCAAGACCGGCGAACATCAGGTCTGGCCCTTTCAACCGGAGTGGGTGGAACGCTTCGGCCTGCAGGAGCTCGGCAAGGCCCCGGAGGCACTGCCGCCGGTGCGCACGGATCTGCGCCAGACCACCCTCCAGCAGACCGGTCGGCGGGTCGCTGAACAGTTCCGTCGCTACGACCTGCCGATCACCCCCTACGACCTGCGCCACGCCTGGGCGCTGCGCACGATTCACATCGGCCTTCCCGACACGGTGGCGGCGCGGATGATGGGCCACTCGGTGGCCATTCACACCCGCACCTACCACCACTGGATCACCCGCCGCGATCAGCAACAGGCGGTCGATCGGGCCCTTGGACGCAGCCACTGAGGGGCGTCACCTGAGCAGGGGTCATGGAGCCAGGCACCTGAGCCGCCAGCCTGCGCAGTAGCCCGAAGCGGGCCACATCCACCCAGTTCCAGCCCATGGAGGCGACAGTGGGGTCGAGACTCCCGCCGTCGCTCTCCATGGCCCCGCCGATCGATCCCAGCAGCGCCCCCGACGCGGCGGAGACCAGCAGCCTTGACCAGCAGGCCGCCAACCTGGGACCGGGCGGCAGCCTGGCCCCGGAGCCGGACAGCGAGGGTTACCGCAAGCGGATGCAACGGCGCCGGGAGGTGCAACAGCAACGCCTGCAGGAGCGCCAGGTGGAAAAAGGACTGGTGCTGGTGTTCACCGGCGATGGCAAGGGCAAGACCACCGCGGCCCTCGGCCTGGTGCTGCGCACCCTCGGCCATGGCGAGCGGGTGTCGGTGATCCAGTTCATCAAGGGAGGCTGGGAACCTGGCGAGGCGCGGGCCCTGAGCCGTTTCGGAGACGACTTGCACTGGCAGGCCCTCGGTGGGGGGTTCACCTGGGAAACCCAGGACCGCGAGCGAGACCGGGCGATGGTGCAGGAGGCCTGGCAGCAGTCCTTGCTGCATCTGGCCGATCCCGGTCGCAAGCTGGTGGTGCTCGATGAAGTGAATGTGGCCCTGAAGCTGGGCTACCTCGCGATCGAGCAGGTTCTCGCTGGCCTGGATCAGCGACCGCCCCTGACCCACGTGGCCCTCACCGGTCGAGGCGCCCCGGCTGCCCTGGTGGAGCGGGCCGATCTGGTGACCGAGATGACCCTGCGGCGCCACCCGTTCCGCGAGCAGGGAGTGCGGGCTCAGGCCGGGATCGAATACTGAGCCAGTCATCACCACCGGCAGACCTGGCGGCGGAACGATCCGCCGGGGTGATTCGGTCTGAAAGACGGTTGCTACTGTTCGGGGGATCGACCGTTCCGATGGCCTACCAACGCGTCCTGCTCAAGCTCAGTGGCGAAGCGCTGATGGGTGAACAGGGCTATGGCATCGATCCTGCGATCGTGCAATCGATCGCCACCGATGTGGCCACGGTCGTGGCCACCGGCACCCAGGTGGCGATCGTGGTTGGCGGCGGCAACATCTTCCGGGGCCTCAAGGGTTCCGCCGCCGGCATGGACCGGGCCACCGCCGACTACGTCGGCATGCTGGCAACGGTGATGAATGCCATCACCCTGCAGGACGGCCTGGAGCGCTCCGGTGTGCCGACCCGGGTGCAGAGCGCCATCAGCATGCAGGAGGTGGCCGAGCCCTACATCCGTCGCAAGGCGATCCGGCACCTGGAGAAGGGTCGGGTGGTGATCTTCGGCGCTGGCTGCGGCAATCCCTTCTTCACCACCGACACCACCGCCGCGCTGCGGGCCGCCGAAATCGGCGCCGATGTGGTGTTCAAAGCCACCAAGGTGGACGGCGTCTACGACAAAGATCCCGCTCGCCACGCCGATGCGGTGCGCTACGACAGCCTCACGTTCCAGGATGTCCTCAGCGGCGAACTGGCCGTGATGGACTCCACGGCGATCGCCCTCTGCAAGGACAATGCGATCCCGATCGTGGTCTTCGACCTCTTTGGTCCTGGCAACATCGCCCGGGCTGTGGCTGGCGAACCGATCGGCACCCGCA
>JBEDHF010000093.1:0-4554 GCA_041174245.1 Cyanobacteriota bacterium | reverse complement strand
GTGATCGTTCTCTCGTCGTTCGGAACCGCTGCAAAGGAATGGACGAAGTACATCCAGTCCTGGCCTTGCGGTTGGCCGTGATCCCAGGCCAGCAAGGGACTGGGGCTGGCGGTCAGCAATGGCGCCCAGCCCATGTGCGGCAATGGAATCTCCGGCTGGGGCGGCAGGCGGCGCACCTGGCCGGCAATCACCCCGAGGCCGGCGGCCTTGCCCTCATCGCTGCCATCGAACAGCAGTTGCAGGCCCAGACAGATGCCAAGCAACGGCCGTGCCGCGCCGCACCAGTCCCGGATCGGGTGCACCAGATCCGCGGCCTGGAGACGTTCCATGGCCGGATCGAAGGCGCCGACGCCGGGCAGCACCAGGGCGTCACAATCCTGCATGGCGGCAGCCGAGGCCACCGGATGAACACTGGCACCCTGACGTTCCAGGGCCCGCCGCACCGAATGCAGATTGCCCATGCCGTAATCGATCAGGCCGATTCGTTGCATGGGGATGTCGAGGGGCTGAACTGGAGCCTAAGCCGCCAGCGCAGCCCTCTCGCCAGGAGTCGCGATCAGAGGTGCTTGGCGATCGTGCCGGACAGGGTGGTCTTGGGCACAGCACCGACGACGGTGTCCACCTTTTCGCCACCCTTGAAGATCATCAGGGTCGGAATGCTGCGGATTCCGTACTGGCTGGCGACGTTGGGATTCTCGTCGGTGTTCAGCTTGAACACCTTGATCTGGCCGTCGAATTCCTTGGCGATGTCCTCGACGATCGGTGCCACCATCCGGCAGGGGCCGCACCAGGGTGCCCAGAAATCGACCAGGACGGGGACGTCACTCTTGATCACGTCCTGTTCAAAGGACGCATCGGTGACGGCAATGGCGCTGGACATCCGTGCACGGAACTCGTGTGCCGGGAATCTAGCAATGGCAACCGTTTCAAGCAGGAAACGGATCGAAGCCGTTGCAGGGTGTTGTGCTGCCGGGTCTGCCGCTGGCGTTCGTCGCCAGGCTGTGCTGAGAGACGATGTGCGGCTGGCTCAGGCCGCCAGAGATGGCGGTGCCGGTGTGCTGTCAAGCCCACCCAGCCAGGCAGGGGCTTCGGCACCAGAAGCGAGGTGGCTCTCTGGGCCGAGCAGCCTCGATTCTGGCCAGGACGTGGGCGCTGAGCGGCTGGCCCGCTTCCGCCAGCAGGGAGAAGAGTAAAAGCCCAGACGCGCCGGGCCGGGGGGTGTGAGGAGTGTGAGGGCCGGAGCCCGCACATCGCGAGACTAACGCCTGTTCAGCCCTGTCTTTGCGAGGGCCAGGGGCGCGCGTGGCGCCCCAATCTGGCGATCGTTGCTGGGGCTGCAGGCGCCGCTCAGCCCACGCCTATTTGCCCATGCCGAGTTGCTGGGCCTTCTGGTAAACCTTGCCCTCAGTCAGCAGGGAGGGGGCGACCACCACCTCCACCTTCTGCATCTCCTGGAGGGTGCGGGCGCCAAGGTTGCCCATCGAGGTGCGGATCGCCCCCAGCAGGTTCTGGGTGCCGTCATCAAGCCCGGCGGGTCCGCGCAGAATCTGCTCCAGGCTGCCGGTGGTGCCGACGCGGATCCGGGTACCGCGGGGCAGCACCGGGCTTGGCGTGGCCATGCCCCAGTGGTAGCCACGGCCGGGCGCTTCACTGGCGCGGGCGATCGGCGAGCCGATCATCACCGCATCGGCGCCGCAGGCCAGGCACTTGCAGATGTCGCCGCCGGTGACGATGCCGCCATCGGCGACCACCGGCACGTAGCGACCTGATTCCTTGGCGTAGTCGTCGCGAGCGGCGGCACAGTCGGCCACGGCCGTGGCCTGGGGGATGCCGATGCCGAGCACGCCGCGGGAGGTGCAGGCGGCGCCGGGGCCGATGCCCACCATCACGCCGGCGGCGCCGGCCCGCATCAGCTGCAGGGCCACGTCATAGGTGACACAGTTGCCGATCACCACCGGGATGCCGAGGTCCTTGCAGAGGGCGGCGAGGTCGAGGGTTTCGCGTCCTTCCGGACCGACGTGCTCGGTGGAGACCACCGTGGCCTGCACAAAGAACAGATCAGCACCGGCTTCCGCCACGGCTTTGCCGAAGCGCAGCGCCGCCATCGGTGTGGCACTGACGGCAGCGATGCCGCCCTTCTCCTTGATCTGCTGGATGCGCAGGCGGATCAGGTCCTCACGGACCGGCTGGCTGTAAAGCTCCTGCATCAGGGGCACGAAGGCCTCCTTGCCCACCTCGGCGATCCGATCGAGCACCGGATTCGGATCGTCGTAGCGGCACTGAACCCCCTCCAGATTCAGCACCCCGAGGGCGCCGAGGCGGGCCAGTTCCACGCACATCCCCACATCGACCACGCCGTCCATGGCGCTGGCGATGATCGGGATCTCACGGGTGATGCCGCCGAGGCTCCAGCTGCTGTCGGTGGCCTCGGGATCCACCGTGCGTCCGCCGGGCACCAGAGCGATCTCGTCGATGCCATAGGCGCGACGGACGGTGCGGGATCTGCCGAGCTGAATGTCCACCAGAAAGCTTGATGCAATCAAGCCAAGCTATCAAGCGGCCCTTCACCCCCCAAGGCGACGGCAGCTCAGCCCTTGAAGGCTTTCCAGCGATCGACGATCGTCTGCACCAGCGCCTGACGCTGCTGGCTGCGCACCAGATTGGTGAGACCGAAGCGGACCACGGCGATCACGCCCACCAGTTCCAGCAGCCCGGGAACGAGGGGCAAGTGATCAAGGGTGCCGAGCACGGCGGCGTAAAGCCGCAGCACCACGACCAGAGCCAGCAGCAGACCCAGCAGGATCAAGGGGCGGCGGGCTTCCTGCAGAGACTGCTGCAGCTGCACGGTGGCCATCCAGTCGCGGATCTGGCCCACCAGCAGATCCCATTCGCCGCCCTCACCGCTGGCCTCCTCGGTGCCCCCCTCCTGGGCAGGAATCTCAACGATCGCCGCCAGTTCCGGGGCCAGGTCCGGGGCCGGTTCCGGGGCCAGGTCCGGCTCGCTGACCGTGTCATCGGTCGACGCCATGGTCGAGTCCTTGGCAGCGTCACCGCTGGCGCTGCTGACGTCGCTGTTGTCCTCGCTGCCGGAGCCCGCCGTGTTCGCGAGGTTGTCGCTGAGGCTGCTGCTGCCCAGATCGATCGAGGCCGCACGGAGATCGGCGGGGCCCTCAGAGGCTGGGCCGGGCGCGTCCGCATTCGCGGCAGCTGTGGGCAACGGCTGCTCAGTTCCGTCCGGCAGGCCCGATGGCTCAGCGGCGTTGGGTCCTGGGAAGTCGCCTGAGGACGTCATGCTGCGGACAACGGTGCGGATCTACGTGCGCCGAGCTTACGGGTGGTTTCCCGGTGCGTCCCGTCGCTGTTGCATTCAGCCTCAGCTTTCGGTGGCCTGCTGCGCCCCGATGCCCCCTCCCCGGTGCCTGCCGATGGCTGGGCCTTCAGTCGAGCGGCAGCAAGCCAGGGCGTGGGCTGAGCGGCAGGGCCGGGAAGCGCAGGGGAAAGCGGTTGTCCTGCAGGCGTTGCACCAGCTCGTCGGCGATTTCCGCCGCCAGGCGCGGGCTGTGGGCCGGTGCAGCCGCCACCCGGTGACCATCCACGGGAATCTGGCCCGCTAACAGGGCGCTGTAGGGCACGCCGCCGAAGCCCGGTTTGATCCGCCGCGGAATCGAGAGATCAAGCACCGGTGCTTCCAGCTGCTCCGCCGGGGTGGCGGCCCGGCGCGCCTCTTCAAGGGTGCGCAGGGGCACCGGTGCCGCGATCGCCACCAGCAGGGCACTGCCGTGGCCCTCGAACCAGCAGGGGCGGATCCAGCGGCTCTCCAGGGCGTGCAGATCGGCGGCCACGGCCACCGCCGCCCCGGGGCTGCGGGCATGGCCGCTGGCCAGGCGTCGGGGCTGGGGCTGATGGCCATGGCCAGCGCCGAGCACCCAGCCGGTGGCGCCGGCCACCAGCACGGGGGATCCGGGGCCAAGGCAGGCCAGCTGCGGTGAGGTGAGGCCGATGCTTCCCGGCCCGGCGCAGGTGTACAGGGCGCTGGCGAACGGCCCGAGCAGGGGCCCCCAGGGGCTGCGGATCAGGCCTTCGGCGCTGCTGACGGCCACCAGGCCGTTTTCCACGATCGCCCGGTGCAGCAGCAATCGGGCGGTGCCGATCCTCTCCAACCCCAGGGACAGCTCCAGATCCAGGCGCGGTTGCAGCGGCGTGCCCTCGCCGCGGGCCAGCAGCGGCACCACCTCCTGACGCAGCAGGCGGCCCAGGATCTGGGCGCCGCCGGTTCTGAGCGGGTCGCCGGCGGCGCTCCCGATCGGCAGCACCAGCTCACCGCTGCCATGGCCGCCCTGGAAGGGCACGCCCCCGAGATGCCCCTCCCGCAGCCGGATCGGCGGATCGCTGGGCCCGAGCCCGAGCAGGAGGGAGCCCTGGTCGGTGAAGGTGGCCTCGGCGGCCACCACGACATCGGTGCCGGCGAAGGCCTCCTCCAGGCCAACCTCCGCCACGAGGTTTCGGAAGGCCGCAGCGGTGCGCACCCGCAAGCTGCCGCGGCCCTGTCGGCTC
>JBEDHF010000092.1:0-3254 GCA_041174245.1 Cyanobacteriota bacterium | reverse complement strand
GTTGAGTCCGAGGTTCAGGGCCAGCGGTGCGGTGGCCGAGGTAATCGCTAGGTCGAGCTCGCCGGCGCGCAGCTTTTCTTCCAGCTGTTGCCAGCGGTGGAAGCTCACGGACAGCACCGAGAGCTGGGCGTCGCTGAAGAAACCGCGCTCCATGGCGACGGCCAGCGGGGCGATGTCGAGCCCAGGCAGGTAGCCCACGCGCAGGCGCTGGGGGCCTTGGGGAGCAGCCGCGGGTGTGGCCACAGGAGCGGCAGGCGCTGCCGCCTTGCGCTGTTTGAGGCGGCGCTGCTGCTGCAGGAAGCTGATCAGCTCGCTGCGCAGGCGGTAGTAATCGGGGTGCTCCATCACCTCCAGCCGCTGACGCGGCCGGGGCAGGTTCACCTGGAGGATCTGGCCAATGCCGGCCTCTGGGCCGTTGGTGAGACACACCACCCGATCCGAGAGCAGCAGCGCCTCATCCACGTCGTGGGTCACCATCACGGTGGTGACGCCCGCCTGCTGACAGATCTGCATCAGTTGCTGTTGCAGATTGCCGCGGGTGAGGGCATCAAGAGCGCCGAAGGGCTCATCGAGCAGCAGCAGCTTCGGTTCGATCGCCAGGGCGCGCGCAATCGCCACCCGCTGCTTCATGCCGCCGGACAGTTCGGCCGGCAGCTTGTCGGCGGCGTGAGTTAGCCCCACCCGCTGGATGTTCTGCTCCACCCGCTCGCGGCGCTCGGCCTCGCTGGCTTGCCGCATCACGTTGTTCACCGCCAGGGCGATGTTCTGGCGCACTGTCTGCCAGGGCAGCAGCGAATAGTTCTGGAACACCACCATCCGATCCGGCCCGGGATCGGTGATTTGGCGGCCGTTCATCAAGATGCCGCCGCTGCTGGCCTGGGTGAGGCCGGCCATCAGGTTGAGCAGCGTGGATTTGCCGCAGCCGGAGTGGCCGATCAGGGAGATGAATTCCCCTTCGGCGATGTCGAGATCGATGTCCTTCAGGGCGACATAACGGCCCCCGTCATCCAGGGGGAAGACCTGGGTGACGTCGTCAACGGTGAGGAAGGCCGATGCCATGGTCAGTTACCTCCTTTGGCAACTATCTGACCCACGTAGGCCACAAGCCGATCGAGAGCCAGGCCCACCACACCCACATAAAGGATCGCCAGGATGATCTGGCTGGAGCTGGAATCGCCACCGGCGTTGTAGGCGTCCCAGATGAAGTAGCCGATGCCGCCATCGGCCTTGAGCATCTCCGCCGCCACGATCGCCAACCAGGCCAGACCCACCGAAATCCGCAGACCGGTGAACACGTAGGGCACCGTGGCCGGGATCACAACGTTGGTGATGTAGGCGCCTTTGCGCAGCCGCAACACCCGCGCCACGTTGGTGTAATCCTGCGGGATTTCGCGGATGCCAACGGCCGTGTTGATGATGATCGGCCAGATGGCGGTGATGAAGATCACGAAGATCGCCGATGTGTTGGCGTCCTGGAACACCATCAACGAGATCGGGAACCAGGCCAGGGGCGGCACCGTGCGCAACACCTGAATCACCGGATCGAGGCCTTTGCCGATGAAGCGGTTCAGGCCGAGCACTCCACCGATGGCGATGCCCACCACCGCAGCCAGGCCATAGCCCATGGCCACGCGTTGCAGGGAGATCAGGATCTGCCAGCCCAGCCCCTTGCTGGTGCCGCCGTCGTCAAAGAACGGCTGGCTGATGTAGGGATCCCAGGTTTCCACGATCACGTTGATCGGGCCTGGCAGGCGCGCCGCGCCAAGGATCAGCGAGAGGATCTGCCAGGCGATCAGGAACCCGCCGATGCAGATCAGGTAGGGCATCAGGTTGCGCAGACCCGGTTGCAGGCGGCGCAGTTTGGAAGGCCGTCTGGAACGGCTGGCGGGTGTGATCGCGGTCATCGTGGACGTGAATGAAGACAAAAGGACTCCATCGGCCGCTGCGGCAGCGGTCGTTGAAGAGGTGGCGCTGATCGAGTGAGGCGGGGGGAGCCCGCAGGCTCCCCGACCGGTCTCAGCTCATGGCCTTGATCTTGAGGCCGTCGAGGTAGGCCTTCGGGTTCTCGGGATCGAACACCACACCGTCGAAGAACGTTTCCTTGCCGCGCGAATCGCTGGCGGGGATCGCGGCCTGCTGGCCGATGGCGGTGGCGGCTTCCTTCCACAGATCGGCCCGGTTCACCTTGTTCACCAGAGCGTCGATGTCGGTGTTGGCCGGCAGGTAACCCCAGCGCATGTCCTCGGTCACGAACCAGGCGTCGTGGCTCTTGTACGGGAAGGAGGCGTTGCTGTCCCAGAACAGCATCTTGTAGGGGCTGTTCTTCACATCACGGCCATCGCCGTAGTTCACGTTGCCGGCCAGGCGTGGCTTGATGTCGGCAACGGGAGCCTTGATGTACTTGTCCTTGGAGATGATGTCGCACATCTCGTCGAGGTTGGCTGGGTCCTGGCACCAGATCTGGGCTTCCTGAACAGCCATCAGCAGCGCTTTGGCGGCCTTGGGGTTCTTATCCACCCAATCAGCGCGCATCGAGAAGGATTTCTCGGGGTGCTTGTCCCAGATTTCTCCGGTCTGGGTGGCGGTGTAACCCAGCTTCTTGTTCACCAGGCGCTGGTTCCAGGGCTCACCCACACAGAACAGATCCATGGTGCCGGTCTGCATGTTGGCCACCATCTGCGGCGGCGGGATCACCACCAGGTCGGCATCTTTGTTGGGATCGATGCCGTTGGCCGATAGCCAGTAGCGCATCCAAAGATCATGGGTACCGCCGGGGAAGGTGACGGCGGCCTTGATCTTGCGGCCGAGACTCTTGGTGGCTTTGGCCAGACCTTCCTTGTTGTCAACGGTCAGCTTCTCGTCGAGCAGGTCTTTGGCAGCTGAGATGCCCTGGCCCTGAAGGTTCAGCCGCGCCAGCGTGTACATCGGCAGCGGCTGCTTGCTCTTGGTGATTTTGCCGGCCGTGAGCAGCAGGGGCATCGGCGAGAGGATGTGAGCGCCATCGATACCGCCCTTGGCGCTGCCGAGCTCGAGGTTGTCGCGGGTGACGGCCCAAGAGGTCTGCTTCACCACCTTCACATCGGGCATGCCGTGCTTGGCGAACAGGCCCTTCTCCTTGGCGATGATCAGAGGGGCGCTGTCGGTGAGGGCGATGAAGCCCAGGGTGGCGCCGGCCACTTCGGGGGCATCGGCGCCGGTGGCCTTGCTGGTGGCGGGAGGCTTCTTGCTGGTGCCGCAGGCGGCGAGCCACAGGG
>JBEDHF010000091.1:0-25928 GCA_041174245.1 Cyanobacteriota bacterium | reverse complement strand
GAGGCTGCACTGGAGCGGCGCCGCCAGTGGTTGTCGCTGGAGCCCGCAGGGCGCTGAGCAACGATCCCCAGGCCAGCGACGCCCTGGCCAACAATCAGGGCCGAGACGACTCAGATCAGGGCCGAGACGGGCTTCTGGTGCTGCCCGTAGATCAACCCATGCAGTTCGGGGTCCTCCATGTGGCGCAGGATCCGGCCGGGGTAGTCGAGCTTTCCGTTGTAGAGGTAAGCCAGGGTGGCCAGAGCCTTGACATCAGCGGCGCCGGCGCTGAGCTCAGGGGCGCGGTGGCGCGGTAGATCGAGCTGCCTGGTCAGCCTGGCGAACTTGCTCACCAACACCCGCACATTCTCATCAGGATCGAGCAGCTGATCCACAGCCGCATGCTTCTCGGCCTCGCTGGCGTCCCGACGCAGTCGCCCCTGGATCACCAGTTCCTCCAGGCTGATCTGGGCCGGACCATGGGTACTGATCAAGCCGGAGTGGGCGGCAATCGGAAGATGCTCCCCGGGTTTGGCCAGCTGCACTTCCTCGTAGAGAACGGCAGCGACCAGCATCGGATTCACCTTCTGGCGCGCACATTCCTGAAGCAGGGTCGGCCTGACCTCCTGGAGCAGTCGCAGGGTCTTGCGGCGCAGGGGCCGGAATTGACCAACGCCCTCAAAAAAGAGCTGGGCCAGGGCAGGCTGGGAGCCGTGCACTCCGAAATGCCGCTCCAGGATCGCCAGTTCCTCCGGGGTGAAGTAGGAGGGCTCGCGCTCGGCAACTGTGGGCAGGGTCTCACTGCCGGTCGCTGCCTGAAGGACCTGATGATGCTGTCGGTCAGGGCTGTCGCTGCGGCTCTGCAGCAGTGCCGGCAGCAGACCCAGCGTTGCGGTGATGAGGCTGAGAACGACCAGCACCCGCCCAGGCTGTGGCCGCAGCCTGCCTTCGGACGCTGCTGTGGTAACGCCGGCAGCCCCTGGCGCACGGCGCTCTGGATTCCGATCGGAGCCTGCCATCGAACGACCGCAGCGCGGAACACCTTGACGTTCCACAAACTTTAAGCTTCCCCACCAAATTGCTCCCGACGCTGCTCCCGCTTGTGTGCCTGTCCACACAGTTGCGGCATCTCCCCGGGTGTTTGGACGCAAACCGTCCAGTGCGACCGTGTTTTCGGCCTGCTTGGGAATAGCGTCCACACGCATCAGCGCGAACCTTTCAGGTCGATGACCACGCTTCCCCCGGCCACCAGCACCGATCCTCAGGCCCAGTGGCAGCGCTTTTGCTCCCTTCTCTGGCACGACGAAGGGCTGGGTTTCTGGCTTGACGTCAGCCGGATGGCGATCGATCAACCTCTGATCGAGGCCCTTCAGCCCCGCTTTGCCAAGGCTTTTGAGGCGATGCAGGCCCTGGAGGCCGGGGCGATCGCCAATCCCGATGAGCAGCGGATGGTCGGCCATTACTGGCTGCGCACACCATCGCTGGCTCCCGACCCCGAAGCGGCCGCCCATGTGCGCGCCGAGGTTGATCGTCTTGAGTCGTTCGGTCGTGATGTGCTGGCGGGTCGGATCGGCGCACCCTCCGGATCGCCCTTCACCGACGTGCTCTGGATCGGAATCGGTGGCTCGGGTCTTGGACCGGTGCTGATGATCCGGGCCCTTCAGGAACCGAACGCGGGCCTCCCCTTTCACTTCTTCGACAACGTCGATCCCGACGGCATGCGCCGCACCCTGGCCGCCCTTGGCGATCGGCTGCGCACCACGCTGGTGATCGTGGTCAGCAAATCGGGTGGGACCCCTGAACCGCACATCGGCATGTTGCAGGCCCGACGCGCCGTCGAGGCTGTGGGGGGCACCTGGGCCAGCCAGGCGGTGGCGATCACGATGCTGGGCAGCCGCCTTGATCAGGAGGCCCAGGCCGGCCAATGGCTGGCCCGATTTGACATGTTCGACTGGGTTGGCGGTCGCACCAGCATCACCAGTGCCGTCGGGCTGTTGCCTGGCGTGCTGATCGGGGCCGACATGCGACGCTTTCTGGAGGGCGCTGCTGCTATGGATGCAGCCACCCGGGTGAGCGATCCTCTCGCCAACCCGGCCGCGTTGCTGGCCGCTGCCTGGTACGCGGCGGGCGATGGTCAGGGGCGTCGCGACATGGTGGTGCTCCCTTACCGCGATCGCTTGGAGGTGTTCAGCCGCTACCTCCAGCAGCTGGTGATGGAGAGTCTGGGCAAGAAGCTGGATCGCGATGGCGCCCTCGTTCATCAGGGTCTGGCCGTCTATGGCAATAAGGGATCCACCGACCAGCACGCCTACGTGCAGCAGTTGCGCGATGGCATCGACAACTTCTTTGTCACCTTCGTGGAGGTGCTTGAGGATCCCGGAGATATTCCGCCGCTGGAAGGCGAGAACCCTGGTGATTTTCTCGATGGTTTTCTGCAGGGCACCCGGGCCGCGCTCACAGAGGAAGGTCGTCAGAACCTCAGCATCACGATGCAGCGACTCGATGAACACAGCCTTGGGGCGCTGATCGCTCTGTTTGAGCGCGCTGTGGGCCTGTACGGCGAACTCGTGAATGTGAATGCCTATCACCAGCCGGGTGTGGAAGCCGGCAAGAAAGCAGCCGCGGCCCTGCTCGATCTGCAGGTGCGTCTGGAGGAGCGTCTCGCCGACGGCCGCGAACACACCCTTGCCCAGCTTCAGGCTGAACTCGAGCTGCCGAGCGCCGATCCGCTCTACTGGATCCTGCGTCACCTCTGCGCCAACCGCCGCCATATCAGCGCCCGCGGCGACTGGGGCCAGCCAGCCAGTCTTGTGTTCCTGCACGACTGATCACTGCCGCCCCGGCCAGGCCGTTGGCCGCCGCTCTGCGAACAATCAGCAACCAACGGGGTGGAGAGGTCCCAACCCGGTCAGTTGCTGGGTCTGCAGATTGGCTTGCTGGCGGCTCTGCTGGTTCACGGGCGCTCGCCTGCTGAGCGGCGCCGCGGATCAGGCCCCCCTCAGGGCACCAGATTGACCAGCTTGCCCGGCACCACAATGACGCGGCTCGGGGCCTTGCCTTCCAGCCACTTGGCGGCGATCTCGCTCGCCAGAGCGAGTTGTTCGAGGCTGGCCTTGTCGGCATCGGCCGGGACCTCGAGGCTGCCGCGCACCTTGCCCTTGATCTGAATCACCAGGGGCACGGTGTCCCGCACCAGGGCCGTGCCATCCACCATCGGCCACTGTTGGCGATGGATGCTGCTGCTCTGCAGCGCCTCGTTCTCGGCGCGACCGCCCAGGCGGGTCCAGAGCTCTTCGGCCAGGTGGGGGGCAAAGGGGGCCAGCAGGATCAACAGGGTGCGCAGGGCTTCAGAGGCGAGCAGCGGCCGGCTCTCGTCCAGGTGTGCGGCCATGGCATTGCTGAGTTTCATCAGCTCCGACACCGCCGTATTGAACTGATAGTCGCCGTCGAGGTCTTCACTGATGGCCTCGATGGCGGTGTGCACAGCTCGACGCAGTTCCCGCTCCGCCCCATGGAGCTCGGCTTCCGTTCCGGAGTTCAAGGCCGCCTGCACGGCTTCCAGGCTGCCGGCACCAGCCGCAAGGTTCAGGCCACGCTCGCAGGCTGCTTCAACGAGGCGCCAGATCCTTTGCAGAAAGCGGAACTGACCTTCCACATCGGCGTCATCCCACTCGAGGTCCTTCTCAGGCGGTGCCTTGAAGAGGATGAACATCCGCGCCGTGTCGGCGCCGTAGCGCTCGATCACCTGGGCGGGATCAACGCCGTTGTATTTCGATTTCGACATCTTCTCGAAGAAGGTCTCCAGCTGTTCGCCGCTGATCGGATCACGAGGGTCGCTGGGATCGGCAACATCGGCTGGGGCAATGTATTTCCCGCTGATCGGATTCTTGTAGGTGATGCCCTGAACCATTCCTTGGGTCAGGAGTTTCTGGAAAGGTTCATTAAAGCCAAGCAGGCCGCGATCACGCAGCACTTTGGTGAAGAAGCGGGAATAGAGCAAATGCAGAATCGCATGCTCGATTCCACCCACATACTGATTCACAGGCAGCCAGCGATCCACGGCTTCCCTGGCAAAAGGCAGCCTGCTGTTGTGGGCATCGCTGTAGCGCAGGTAATACCAGCTGGAGCACATGAAGGTGTCCATGGTGTCGGTTTCGCGCTTGGCCGGTTGGCCGCAGCAGGGGCAGTCCACCTGCCACCAGCTCTCCAGCTGGGCCAGCGGTGAACCACCCTTGGCGGCCAGAGCAACGTTGCGTGGCAGCTCCACCGGCAACTGCTCGGCCGGCACCGGCACCACGCCGCAGCTGTCGCAGTGAATCACCGGGATCGGACAGCCCCAGTAGCGCTGCCGGGAAATCAGCCAGTCGCGCAGCCGGAACTGCACCGTCTTGCGTCCCCAGCCTTCCGCTTCTGCGGCAGCGGCAATCGCCTCACGGGCTTCCGTGCTGCCCAGCCCATCAAAGCGACCGGAGTGGATCAGCACGCCGGCCTCGGTCCAGGCTCCGCCTTCAAAGGCGTGCTCATCACTGGCTGCGGGCACGATCACCTGACGCACCGGCAGTTCGTACTGACGGGCAAAGGCGAAATCACGATGGTCGTGGGCGGGCACACCCATCACAGCGCCGGTGCCGTAGTCGGCGAGCACATAGTCCGCGATCCAGAGGGGAATCAGCTCACCGTTGGCCGGGTTGCGCACCATCGCCCCGATCGGCACCCCCCGTTTGGGCCTGTCCTCGGCCACCCGATCCTGTTCGCTCTGGCGGCTGACCAGATCACAGAACGCCTCCACCGCCATGCTCTGCTCGGCCGTGGTCAGACGGCTGACCAGCGGATGGTCTGGAGCCAGCACCACATAGCTGGCGCCGTGGATGGTGTCGGGGCGGGTGGTGAAGACGGTGATCCGTTCGCCAGTGCCTGTGCCGGCGTCATTGACGACCTCAAAGATCAGCTCGGCGCCGGTGCTGCGGCCAATCCAGTTGGCCTGCATCGTTCGCACCCGTTCCGGCCATCCCTCCAGCTTCGGCAGGTCGTCGAGCAGTTGATCGGCATAGGCGGTGATCTTCAGGAACCACTGCCGCAATTGACGTTTTTCCACCAGAGCGCCGGAGCGCCAGGAGCGTCCCTCGCCATCCACCTGCTCATTGGCCAGCACCGTCTGATCGATCGGATCCCAGTTGACGGTGGCCTCCTTGCGGTAGGCGAGTCCGGCTTCCATGAACTGGAGGAACAGCCACTGGGTCCAGCGGTAGTAATCGCTGTGACAGGTGGCCACTTCCCGTTCCCAGTCGATCGACAGACCGAGTTGCGCCAGCTGCTGGCGCATCGAAGCGATGTTCTGATCGGTCCAGTCGCCGGGGTCCACGCCACGTTCGATGGCTGCGTTCTCCGCCGGCAGCCCAAAGGCGTCCCAGCCCATCGGATGCAGCACCCGCCGCCCGCGCAGGCGCTGCACCCGGGCGATCACGTCGGTGATCACGTAGTTGCGCACATGGCCCATGTGCAGGTTCCCCGAGGGATAGGGGAACATCGACAGAGCATAGAAGGTGTCTGCCGCCTCTCCTGCGTCGGGCTCTGGGGTGCGGTCCAGACCGGCCTCCTGCCAGGCTTTCTGCCACCGCCCTTCCAGGTCCCCAGGGCTGTAGCGGCCATGGCCGGCGGTGGTACCAGAGGCTGGGGAAACGGGGGGCATCGAGGCCTCGCAGGGGGCTTGGGCTGGCGAAACGGTCGGCCGGCCGGCGCTGCCGGGGCCGTGGTCAGGTGGATGACGGTCGATCCGGGAGGGCCGTGATCACACCGGGACTGGAGCGGAAGGATCAGCTCCTGGGTGGGGGATCCTCTGTGGCGATGGTGCCACACCCCAGCGGCAGCCCTGGCTCAGCTCACCACCTGGATCAGTTGCACCACCCGCCGATTGATCAGCATCAGATGCGGCGATGCCGTCCGCAAGGCCAGGAACTCAGGGTCCTGCCACTGCAGCACGCCCTCGAGCACGTGGCCGTGACCAAGGTCGATCCGCAACCGCACCTGCTGCCGGATCCAGGTCTGCAGTTGCCGAACCCCGGGCAGACTCGGATCAAGGGGGAGGGTCTCCATAGGATCGGAGGGTCGGTTGAGCAGCGAACGCGTGCTTCAGGTCAGCAAATACCAGGGTCTGGGAAACGATTTCCTGATGCTCGATGGCCGGCAGGCCAGCGAACCCGAATTCTGCTTCGGCCTGACTCCGGAGTGGATCCGTCAGCTCTGTGACCGCCGCTTTGGCGTCGGTGCCGACGGCATCATTCTGGCGCTGCCTCCCCAGGGAGGCGGGGAGCTGCGCATGCGGATCTTCAATGCCGATGGCACCGAGCCGGAGATGTGCGGCAACGGCATCCGCTGTCTGGCGCGCTTCCTGGCGGACAGCGATGGCGATCGTCCAGGTCGGAGCTGGCAGATCGAGACCCTCGCCGGCCGGATTGTGCCTGAGCTCCAGGAGGGCGGCACGATTCGCGTCGACATGGGCGCTCCGTTCCTGGCGCCAGAGACGGTCCCCACCACCCTGCCGCTCGGCCCGGCAGGTGTGCCGGAAGGGGAGCTCGAGGTGGCGGGAATGGTGTTTGCGGTGGCGGCGGCCGGGATGGGCAACCCCCACGTGGTCATCCCCGTCGATGACGTGGAGGCCGTTGATCTCGAACGTTATGGCGCCGCTCTGGAGTGCCATCCGGCCTTCCCGGCCCGCACGAACGTCCACTTTGTGCAGATCCTCAACCCTGCCCACCTGGTGATGCGGGTCTGGGAGCGCGGCGCCGGTCCGACCCTGGCCTGTGGAACCGGGGCCTGCGCCACCCTGGTGGTGGCCCATGCCCTCGGCCTGGCTGAAAGCTCCGCCCGTGTTGATCTACCCGGCGGCCCCCTGCAGATCGTCTGGGATCAGGAGAGCGGCCATGTGTTGATGACCGGTCCGGCCCAGGCCGTGTTCGAGGCGGTGGTGGTTCCTGAGCTGGCGCCTTCTGTGGCCGCCGCCACGTCCGCCCCTGCAGCGTCGCAGGCGATGCCAGCGGAGGTCTCGATGCCCCCGGCGGCCGAGGCGGTGCCATCGCCAGCTGCTGCTGCCGCTGCTGGCCCCACGATCCAATGCGCCGTGGCCTGTGTTCAGGGCTGTCAGCAGCCCGACAACTGCCCCAGTGCCGAGGCGCGCGCCCGGGTGGAGGCCCTGCTCAAGGGCAGCTCCCTCGATGATCTGGTGGCCCTGGCCAGTGATTCCCTGGAATCCCGCACCCGTTCGCGCCTGGAGCGGGATCCCTCCTCTCTGCCCTGATGGTGATGCCAGACCTTCTCGATCGGGCGCTTTACCTCGACGCCTCCGCGACCACGCCCCCCGCCGAGGCGGTGCTGCAGGCGATGGCCGGTGCGCGTCAACAGGCCTGGGCCAACCCCTCCAGCCTGCATGGCTTCGGTCTGGCGGCGGCTGAATCTCTGGAACGCAGTCGTCAGAGCGTGGCTTCGGTGCTGGGCTGCCGCAGCGACGAGCTGATCTTCTGCTCAGGAGGCACCGAGGCGGCGCACCTGGCGATCGTCGGTCTGGCCCGCAGCCTGCCGCCTGGTCGGTGTCTTGTTTCCTCCGTTGAGCATCCTGCCGTTGTCGCGGCCGTGGCAGAGCTTCGTTCCCTTCACTGGGAGGTGGTCACCCTGCCGGTCAATGATGTCGGCCGCATCCGCCTCGAAACGCTTACCTCGCTGCTGGCTCCACCCACGCGGCTGGTGTCGGTGATCTGGGGGCAGAACGAGGTCGGCACGATGCAGCCGATCGATGCCATCGGCCAGCTCTGTCGGGATGCCGGCGTGCTCTTTCATACCGATGCCGTCCAGGCCGTCGGTCACATCGACATCCGCTTCGGTGAACGGCCGATTGATCTGCTCAGTTGCACGGCCCACAAGCTGCAGGGGCCGCGTGGCATCGGTGCCCTTGTGGTGCGCGCCGGAGTCCCCCTGACGCCCCTGCTCAATGGGGGCGGTCAGGAAAGCGGCCGCCGTGCCGGCACCGAATCGGTTGCCCTGGCGGCAGGGTTCGCTGCCGCCCTTGAGCTTTGCCAGCAGCGCCTGGATCAGCACGCGGGCCTCGATCCGATCGCCCATTGGCGTGATCGCCTGCTGGTGCGCCTGCTGGAACTGCCTGGCGTCACCCATACCGGCTGCCTGGAGCACCGGCTGCCCCACCACATCAGCCTGATTGTGCGCGACGCCCAGGACCGGCCCCTCTCCGGTCGCCGCCTGGTCTCTGCCCTCTGGCGTGAGGGTTTTGCGGTCAGCAGTGGTTCCGCCTGCAGTTCCGGTAAGGACCGAGGCAGTGCCGTTCTCAAGGCCCTCGGCCTCTCCGAGGAGGAAGCCTCGGCGGGTCTGCGGATCAGTCTGGGTCCCTGGCTGAGCGATGAGCAGCTGGCCCTGCTGCCGGAGCAGTTGCCCGCCGCTTTGCAGCGGGCGATCACGGCGATCAGCGACTTGGCACCCAGGCGATGGGACCCGCCAGGCGACTGAGACGGCCAGCCGTGCCCCTGGCTCGGTAGGGTCGCCCGTGCCTGTTGCGATGGCCTGATGCTTCCCGCTGATCTGCGCGCTGCCGAGGCCCAGGCCCTGGAGGCCCTCACGGTTGCCCTGCGCGAGGGGCCGAAGGCTCGCTGGACCGTTGAATGGCGCTTTGAAGGCCTGCGGGTGCTGCCTGTGGCCCTGCGCCTCTGCCAGGCCCTGCAGCTGCAGTTGGGGCAGGCGGCTGGCCTGAGGCTGCTGTTCCCGGATGCCGGGGCTGCGGCGCTGGCCCAGCGGGAAGCCCCCGATCTGGCAGGCTGCATCGGCAGCCTGCGCGATCAGAAGCGCCTGCAGAGCGACGGTCGCACCGATGGGGTGTTGCTTGCTGTCTGTCCCTCCCAGGCGGAGTACGACGATTTCGATCAGATCTGCGGGCAGCACGACGGCGCCGTCGTCGCCATCAATCCAAGCCTTGAGGATGCTGCCGTTGGCATCGGCAGTGTGGCCAGGGAGCGGCGCCGCGGTTTTCTCTCCACCTGGAGCTCGGCCTATCTGCTCCAACCGCTGGACCAGGCCGCCCTGCGCCACGCCCATCCCGATGGCTGGGAGCTGTATCGGCAGGATCCCGATGGCTACCGCTTTGTCACCCGTTTCGAGACCCGTCCCGATGCTGAATCCCAGGCCGAGGCTCTCGATCAGGCCGGCGGCCTCGGCGGCAACCTTCGCGCCCTCGATCAGTTCATCGAAGGCCTGAGGAACTGAGGCCGGTGAACGCCGGCCTCCACCTGCACCGATCACAGCCCTGGTCGAGGCGGCTGAGGCTCCTTAAAGTGCGGCCACCTGCCGATCCCCATGGCTACCGAGCCCTCCACCCCCTCGAGCGCCCGCCCTCGTCGCTGGACCTTGGTTGATACCGGTGCTGCCGCAGCGGTGGCCCTGGCTGCGTTGGGGGTGATCTGGAGTCCGAAGCTCACCGGCGAAATCGCTCGTGCCACCGGCGGACTGCAGCCGGTGACGGTGCTGGTGGATGTGCGCGGTGTCCCTGTTGCCGATCCAGCGGCCCTGATCGCGGCGGCTCGCCAGGCTGGCAAGGTCAACATCGTCATCCGCAATGAACCCCACGGCGAGGTTCAGGTTCGCGATCTGGTGGCGCTGCCCCGGCTGTTGACGGCTGTTCAGGCCAATGGCTCTGTGGTCACCGCCCCTGATCCGAACCAGAAGACCTTCGGCACCCTCGATGCCCGTTTTGTGCTCGAAGGTCAGGGCCGCAAGACGGGAGGCGGCGTGGTGTTTGGCAACCAGAACCTGAAGATCGGCGCTCCGATCGAGCTGGAGGGCAAGCAGTTCCGGGTCAGCGGCACGGTCACCGGTCTTGCCGTCGGTCAGCGCTGAGATGGCTGTGCGGCAGGCAAGCCCAGGCCGGCCCCGCATCGCCCTGGTGGCGAACGTTGCCGTGCGCCAGGGTGGCGGCTCTGCCCTTGTGGCCCTCGCCAGCTTCAGTTGTTGTGCCATGGCCGCCAGGGCCCAGGGGCTTCAGCCCCGGCCGCTCCTGCTCGCCCCGCCACCACCGCTCGAGCATGCGCCGCTTCAGCCCGGCCGAATAGGACTTCCGCCAACCGTTGCTCCTCCAGGACCGCGCCTGCAGGCCCAGGTCAGTTGTCCGCCCCTGCAGCAAGCTCTGCAGCGGCTGATCGGCGCCGAATCGCCCGTCTGGAGCGTGACGGTGACCGAACCTGGCGGCCGCCTTCTGGCCGACATCAATGGCACCACGCCCCGGATTCCGGCCTCCAATCAGAAGCTGCTGAGCACGGCCTTCGCCCTTGATCAGCTCGGTCCGGAGCACCGCCTGGCCACCCAGCTCTGGCGCCTGCCCAACGGCAGCTGGCGGCTCGTGGGGCAGGGAGACCCTGACCTCACAATGCCGGGCCTGCGCCACCTTCTCGGGGCGATCCAGGCGTCACCGTCGGCTGAACCAGTCCAGCCCCTGCGGCTGGAGCTGGCGGAGGAGCCCCGAAGCCTCTGGTGGCCCGCCGGCTGGCATCCCCAGGACCGCCTGGAGGCCTATGGCGCACCGATCACCCGCCTGGCTCTCGATGGCAATGCGCTCGATCAGGCCGTTGCCGATCCCCTGAACCGGCTGGAGCGGCTGCTTTCCCGTGCGATCACACGGCCGGGCACGAACCTTCGCCTGGTGCCGATCTCCGCCGCAGAGCCGCTGCCAGCTCAGTCGCAGCTGGTGCTGGAGCGATCGTCTCTGCCGCTGCATGACCTGCTCGGTCTGGCTAACACGGAGAGTCACAACTTCACGGCCGAGGTGTTGCTCCGCCAGGCGGCCCAGCAATGGGATGGTCGCCTCGCCGCTGCCGCCGCCAGTCAGTGGTTGAGCCATCAGGGCTTGCCGATGCAGGGCGTGCAGGTCGTCGATGGCAGTGGCCTCGATCGTGCCAATCGGGTCACGAGTCGTTTTCTGGCCGCCCTGTTGCTGCGCATGGATCACCACCGCTATGGCCGGGATTACCTGCAATCCATGGCGGTGGCCGGCGAACGTGGCACCTTGCGCCGCCTGTTTGTGGGGACGCCGCTGCAAGGTCACTTCCGCGGCAAGACGGGCACGATCAGCGGCGTACGGGCGATCAGCGGCCGCCTGGAGATGGCTGATGGGGTGCGCTATCTGAGCATGGTCTCCAACGGTGCGGCGGCTCCCAACCGGACGATGGAAGCGATCCTGTTGGCCAGCCGTCAGGACCTGGGGTGCAGCGGCCCCCAGACGATGGCCAGCCTTCCCTGAACGGGGCGATGGGCTCCATGGCGGAGCCGATCAGCCCCTGAGGCCGCTGCCGTCAGGCCACCGGCCGGATCCGACCTTCGCGACGACGCTTGCCGCCACCATCGCGACGCTCGTCACTGCCGTCCTGGGGCGCGGGCAGGGGTTGAAGTCGTCCCAGTTCGCGACGGCCAGCCAGCACCACCTGGCTCAGCTGTTGCAGGCGTGATTCCAGTTCACTGAGCACCTGCTCGGCGTAGCGGTTGGCACCCTCCTGCACGGCAGCAGCTTCCTGGCGGGTGCGCGTGATCATCGCCTCGCACTGGCTCTGGGTCTGCTGGCGGAACTGCAGGGCCTCGTTCTGGATGCGATCAGCCTCCTGCTGGGCTGCCTGTTGCTGCCGCTGACCTTCATGGCGGATCGCCTCGAGATCATTGAAGGCCTGCTGGCGGGCGCGTTCATGCTCACTGGCCAGACGGCGCCTGATTTCCTGGTCTTCCTGCTCCAGCTCCTGACGGCGCGCGATGAACTGCTGCTCCATCTGCTTGAGGCGGGTCTGCAGATCCTGCTGCGCCTGTTCCATCTGCAGTTTTGTTTTCTGCAGCATCTGGTCGCAGTCCTGACGCGCCTTGGCCCGTTCGGCAGCCGCCTGTCGCTCGGCCTCCTGACGGATCGTGGAGGAGGAGAGCAGCTGCTCTCGCTGCTGATTGGCCTGCTGAACGATCTGGCTGGCCTGCTGGCGGGCCAGCTCCAGCTGCTGCTCCTTCTGGCTCAGCAGCGCATCGGCCTGCTCAATCTGGGGAGGCAGCGCTTCGCGCACGGCATCGAGCGCGTCCTCGGCGTCCTGGTGGTTGACCAGCCGGGCGCCCGTGAATGGAATCCGGCTGCCGTCGAGGAAGATCTCCTCCAGCTGGTCCAGCTGTTCAAGCACGGTGAAGGAACGCTCGGACATCTCAGGGGGAGGGAATGGAAGGATTAAAGAGCCTCTGCAGATCCTCCGCCACCACTGTCGGCACCATGTGACTGACATCGCCACCGAAGCGGGCCACTTCCTTGACCACGGAACTGCTCAGAAAACTGTGGTGGGCAGCGGTGGCCAGAAACAGGGTCTCCACCTGCGGAGCCAGCGAGCGGTTCGTGTGGGCGATCTGCAGTTCGAATTCGAAATCACTCATCGCCCGCAGCCCGCGCAGGATCACCGGACTGTCGCACTGGCGGGCGTAGTCCACGGTCAGGCCGTTGAAGCTGCCGACGCTGACGCTGGGGAGATGGGCCGTGGCCTGACGAATCTGCTCCAGGCGTTGGTCCAGGCTGAAGGTCGGCTGTTTGCTCGGGTTCTGAAGCACCGCCACCACCAGACCGCTGAACAGGCCGGCAGCCCGTTCGATCAGATCGAGGTGACCGAGGGTGAGCGGATCAAAACTGCCGGGATAGAGGGCCTTCATCGGCAACGCGAGGGTCAGGCCCCCCGCCAGCAGGATGCCTGGATCCTATGGGCGGCGTCCCGGCGCCGTTTCGGCCCGTCCACCGGATCAGATCCCTACAGTCGCCGTTGATCCGCTGCTCGCCGACCACCGCGCCATGGCCCTGAACCTCGACGCCAAGAAGACGCTGCTGCGCAAGATCCCCCACGGCCTGTTCGTGTGTGGGGTGGCCGAAGGCGAAGAGGTGAACGGCTTCACCGCCAGCTGGGTCACCCAGGGATCCTTTGAACCGCCACTGGTGGTGATGGCGGTCCGCGCCGATTCCACCAGCAACGGCATCATCCAGCGCACGCGCCGTTTTTCGCTGAACGTTCTCGCCGCTGATCAGAAGGATCTCGCAGCCACCTTCTTCAAACCCCAGAAGGCCGTTGGTGGACGTTTTGAAACCGTCCCCTTCCGGCTGGGCGAACTCGGCCTGCCGCTGCTCGACGACGCCCTGGGGGCGCTCGAGTGTGAGCTGGTCGGTGAGGTGGCCCACGGCGATCACACCGTGTTCGTGGCCGAAGTGCGCCAGGCCGTGCTGCTCCGCGATGGTGCTGCCCTCGAACTCTCCAGCACCGGTTGGCAATACGGCGGTTGAGCCCTCAGCCAGCGCTGCGATCGCCACGATGCCCACATTGCTCGGCCGGGATCTGCCTCAGCGTCAACCGCTCCTGCAGCAGCCTGATCGCCTGAAGCAACGCCTCGCGGCCTTGCCGAAGGAACCCGGCTGCTATCTGATGCGCGATGCTGACGATCGCATTCTTTACATCGGTAAGGCCAAGGTCCTGCGTCAGCGGGTCCGCAGTTATTTCCACCAGTCTCCGGGTCACAGTCCACGCATCAGCCTGATGGTGCGCCAGATCTGTGAGATCGAATTCATCGTCACCGACAGTGAAAATGAGGCCCTGGTCCTTGAATCCAACCTGATCAAGGCCCATCAACCTCACTTCAATGTTCTGCTTAAGGACGATAAGAAATATCCTTATCTCTGCATCACCTGGTCGGAGCCCTATCCGCGCATCTTCATCACCCGCCAGCGGCGTCTGCGCAGCCCGCTTGATCGATTTTATGGTCCCTATGTCGATGTCGGCCTGCTGCGCCGCACCCTTTCTCTGGTCAAACGGGTGTTTCCGCTGCGGCAAAGGCCCCAGCCGCTACACCGCGATCGTCCCTGCTTGAATTACGACATCGGCCGCTGCCCAGGAGTCTGCCAGCAACGCATCAGTCCGGAGGACTACCAGCAGACCCTGCGCAAGGTGGCGATGGTGTTCCAGGGGCGCAATGAGGAACTGATGCAGTTGCTGCGCGATCAGATGGATCGCTACGCCGAACGTCTTGATTTTGAGGCGGCTGCCCTTGTTCGTGACCAATTGCAGGGGCTCGACAGCCTCACCGCCGATCAGAAAATGGCCGGGGGCGATGCTTCCGTTTCCTGGGATGTGGTGGCCCTGGCGGCCGATGCCAAGGTGGCGGCGGTTCAGTTGTTCCAGATGCGGGCCGGCAAGCTGGTGGGCCGCCTTGGCTTCACCGCCGATGCGCTGTTCTCCACTGGTTCCCTGCCGGCTCAAACCCAGCCGGCTCAGGCCCAGCCGCCCTCCGAGTCCGCGATCGGCGAGGCCAGAGCAGACGCCTCTGGCGGACTCTCGCCAGAACCAGCGGCAGATCCTGTCGACCAGGCGGCGTTGGATGGCCGGGCCGGGGTGATCCTGCAACGGGTGATTGAAGAGCACTACAGCCAGGTGGAGTCGGTGGAGATTCCGCCGGAGCTGCTGCTGCAGCATCCCTTGCCCCAGCAGGCTCTGATTGAGGAGTGGCTGAGCGAGCGACGCGGTCGCAAGGTCCGGCTCGTCGTGCCCCAGCGTCAGCAGAAGGCCGAGTGGGTGGAGCTGGTGGAGCGCAATGCCCAGTACGAACTCGAACGGGCTCAGCGGGCCAGCGAGCAGAACACCCTGGCCACGGAGGATCTGGCCCAGTTGCTGGAGCTCGCTGCGCCGCCGCGGCGGATCGAAGGCTTCGACATCAGCCACATCCAAGGAAGTGATGCCGTGGCCTCTCAGGTGGTGTTCATTGATGGCCTTCCTGCCAAGCAGCATTACCGCAAGTACAAGATTCAGAGCAGCAGCATCCGCGCCGGCCACTCCGACGACTTCATGGCGATGGCCGAGATCATGCGCCGACGCTTCCGGCGCTGGTCCCAGCTCAAAGCCTCCGGTGCCGATCTGCGTGACGTGCGTCGTCGCTCCGGCAGCGCCCTCCAGACCGATGGCCTCAACGACTGGCCCGATGTGGTGATGATCGATGGCGGCAAGGGCCAGCTCTCCGCCGTGATGGAGGCCCTGCGTGAGCTTGATCTGGCCGAAGATCTGGTGGTCTGTTCGCTGGCCAAGCAGCGCGAGGAGATTTTTCTTCCCGGTGCCCGTCAACCCCTGGAGTCCGACCCCGATCAGCTGGGCGTTGCCCTGTTGCGGCGATTGCGCGATGAGGCGCACCGGTTCGCGGTCAGCTTCCACCGTCAGCAGCGGGGCGAGCGGATGAAGCGTTCGCGGTTGAGTGACATTCCTGGGCTCGGTCCGAAGCGCATCCGCGACCTGTTGGCCCATTTCCGCTCGATCGATGCGATTCAAGTCGCCAGCCATGAGCAGTTGCAGCAGGTGCCTGGCCTGGGTCAGGCCCTGGCACGACAGGTCTGGGAGTATTTCCACCCCCAGGACTCCGAGCCGCAACCTGAGGATCGCGACCTGACGGACGCTGACCGTTTCGCGCTCGGGGTAGGTTCCGCCCCATGACGTTCCCCCCGCGCCTGTTCGATCGTTCTGCCTCCAACAAGCCGCCGCACAACGACAGCCCAGCGGCCTCTTGTCGGCTCTGGGGGGCGGGCTCTCCCCTTCGCCTCCCCTGGGCCCTGCTGCTTGGCGGCTGCCTGCTGATCGCGGCCATGCTTGCTGGCCCTCCAATGGCCGTTGCCTCTCCCGGGCTCTGCGTTGGCCCGGTCTGCGCCGATGAGATCGCCCGCAGCGCCAAGCACCACTGGCAACTGCGGCTGCGGCTGGCCGATCAGGCCGGGCAGCGGGAGCGGATCACGATCGATTGCCGTGATGGACGGCTCAGTCCGGCGTTGGGGCGGATTGATCGCGCCTACGCCGCTGCTCTCGCTCGCAAAGCCTGCCGTCTTTGAGAGTGGCTGCTGCGCCGATGGCGGCCGACCCGCTTACCTTGGCCGTCATTGTCCCTCGATCATCCGGCTGCCAGCGTGATGAGCCTCTCCCTGAGCACCTTCCCGCCGCTGTTGGCCATCAGCTGGCCGCCCGAGGCCTACCTCTGGTTCAAGACCCTGCACATCGTCGGGGTGGTGGTCTGGTTCGCGGGCCTCTTCTATCTGGTGCGGCTGTTCATCTATCACCGGGAGGCCGAGGCCCTGGCGCCTGAGCTGCGCCAGCCGTTCCAGGAGCAATACGCCCTGATGGAACGTCGTCTGGCCAACATCATCACCACACCGGGGATGGTGGTGGCGGTGACCATGGCCATCGGACTGCTCAGCGTCCAACCGCTGTGGCTGCATCAGGGCTGGATGCACGCCAAGCTGGCGCTCGTGCTGGCGTTGCTCGCGTATCACGCCTTCTGTTACCGCTTGATGGGGCAATTGCAGGCCGGAAGCTGCCGCTGGAGTCCCAAGCAGCTACGGGCCCTCAATGAGCTGCCGACGCTGCTGCTGGTGCTGGTGGTGATGCTTGTGGTGTTCAAGGGCCAGTTCCCCACTGGCGCTGCCACTTGGTTCATGGTCGGCCTGGTGGTGTTCATGGCGGCCTCGATCCAGTTCTATGCCCGCTGGCGACGGTTGCGCGAAGAACGGCTGGCCGCCGAATCAGCGGCCTGAACGCGCGTGCTTGCTGGAGCTGCCGCCATCGCTGCCGAACGCCATCCCCTGGCCCAGGTGCTGCGCACCGTCGGTCCGGCCAGTTGCCCCGGGCAGATCAACCTTCACTGCCACACCCTCTGCAGCGATGGCAGTCTGGCGCCGATCGCCCTGGCTGAGCAGGCTGTTCAAGCCGGTCTGCAGCATCTGGCGGTCACCGATCACCACAGCCTCGCGGCCCATGCGCCGATCGCTGACCATCTCCAGAGCCTGCACCAACAGGGACAGGACGTTCCGGAGTTCTGGAGTGGTGTCGAGATCAGCTGTCTACTCGAGGGCTGCCTGGTGCATGTGCTGGCCCTCGGCTTTGAGCTGCCCCGGAACGGGCTGGAGCATCCCTTGGATCCTTACCTGCAGGGAAGGGCCGTGGTGGGCACGGCCCTGCGTTCGCAGGCCGTGCTGGCGGCGATCCACGCCTGCGGCGGCCTGGCCCTGCTGGCCCACCCGGCCCGCTATCGCCTGCCCCATGCGCAGCTGATCGCGGCGGCGGCCGATCAGGGTTTTGATGGCGCCGAAGCCTGGTACGACTACGACATGGGCGAGCATTGGAAAGCAACCCCTCGGGTCTGCGAAGCGATTGCCACCGATCTGGCCAATCGTGGCCTTTTGCAGAGTTGTGGCACCGATACCCATGGATTCAGGCTCCACGGCCGCTAGTCTTTTCTGCAGCGTTGCTGAACCTGCCGGTGGGTCTGTTCGATCGTCTGCTCGGCTCCAAGCCGGCCTCCGTCAATCCCAAGCCTGCTGCCAAGCAGAAGCCTCAGGAAGAGGCCTTTTTTCTGGATGCTGAGGCTTCCAGCAGCATGGGCAATGTCGACTTCATGCGGCGCCCCAACACGATCCGTCGCACCTTCCCCGGCAGCGCCGACAACCCTGGCTTCAAGGAGATGATCCAGGAAGTGGCTTCGATGGAGGCCAGGGTCGAGAAGCTCTCGCCCGGCCTGCCTGGCACCGAGATGCAGGAGAGCGAGATCAATCTCACCGGCGGCATTCCCAAGCCGGTCAAGAAAACCTTCGCCGAGCGTCTCACCGAATCGGAGCTGAATCAGCGGATGAAGGGCTCAGCCGTCGGTGTCAATGTCACCGGTGGCCCCGCCGTGATCCAGCAGGAGAAAGCCAAGGCGGCTGAAGCGGCTCAGCAGCAACAGCAACAACCAGCGATCTCCAGCCAGTCCAGCAGCAAGCCCGGTTCGATCGACGCCTTCAAGGCGATGGCCAAGGATCTGAACGCCTGATCGCAAGTCTTCCCTGATTCCGGTACCCCCGTTGCCGCCAACCCCTGCCTCGGAGCCTTCCGGGGTGGGGGTTGGTTGTTGACAGGCTGCTCAGGCGTTTTCGAGCTCCCGCTCCGTGTTCTGCACCAGCTGGCGGAGCTCGGCCAGAGACTGATCGTCAGCGCCCTGCCACAGACCCCGGTTGTGGGCCTCCAGCAAGCGTTCGGCCATGTCCCTGAGGGCCCAGGGATTGGCTTGCCTCAGGAAGGCGAGCACCTTCGGATCCTGGAGCCAGGACCGCTGGATGGCGCCGTAGCTCCAGTCCGGGACCCGACCGGTGCTGGCGTCATAGGCAAAGAGATAGTCGAGGCTGGCCGCCATTTCAAAGCCGCCCTTGTAGCCGTGGCCGCGCATCGCCTCAATCCAGCGAGGGTTGAGCACCCGGCTGCGAAGCACCTTGTCGAATTCCTTCTCCAGACGATGCAGTCGCGGTCGTTGTTGGCGGGAATGGTCGCCGAACCAGAGGGCTGGCGCTGTGCCCGTCAGGTGCTCGATCGCCGCACTGAGACCCCCCTGAAACTGGTAGTAGTCGTCGGAATCGAGCAGGTCATGCTCGCGGTTGTCCTGGTTGTGCAGCACCACCTGGACCTGCCGCAGGCGCTGCTCCAGGCCGTCGCGATCGGCGATCACCCGATCACTGCCCTCGTAGCGCCAGGAACTCCAGTTCAGATAGGCCCGGCCGAGGTCGTGGCGATCCTCCCAGTCGCCGCTGTCGATCAACCCCTGCAAGCCTGCGCCATAGGCGCCAGGGGCTGAACCGTAGATCCGAGCCGCCTGGCCCTCCCGTTGGGCAGCGGCGGCCAGCGGATTGTCCTCTTCCGCTTCCTCCAGGGCCGCCACCCGCTGGGTGGCCTCGTGCACCCAGGCCACCAGCTGCGGGAAGGCATCACGGAACAGACCGGAAATGCGCAGGGTGACATCCACCCGTGGCCTGCCCAACAGCCGCAGGGGAATCACCTCCAGATCCACCATCCGCCGGGTCGGTCCATCCCAGAGCGGCCGCACCCCCATCAGAGCCAGGGCCTGGGCAATGTCTTCACCTCCGTTGCGCATCGTCGCCGTTCCCCACACGGAGAGAGCCAGCTGCCGCAGGTCCTCGCCCTGTTCCTGAAGATGGAGATCGAGCAGCAGTTCGGCGCTGCGACGCCCCAGATCCCAGGCCGCTTCCGTGGGCAGACCGCGCAGATCGACGCTGTAGAAGTTGCGGCCGGTGGGCAGCAGGTCCGGCCGGCCCCGGGTTGGCGCACCGGACGGACCAGGAGCGATCCGGCCTCCCGCCAGGCCGGTCAGAAACGCCTGGCGTTCCGCCTCTCCACAGGCCAGCAACCGGGGCAGCAGCTGCTGGCGAACCACCTCCAGCGCGGCCGCTGGCGGTGCCGGACTGGCCTTGGCTGGCTGATCGTCGTTCTCTCTGTGGATGGCGGCGGTGTTGGTGCCGTTTTCGGCGTTTTCACCTGAGCCGAGCAGGGTGGCGAGCTCGTCCGCGGCTTCGTTGTCGGGGGCCAGAGCACGATCAACCAGGCGCTGCAGCGCCTCCAGGCACCAATGCTCGAGCCAGGCCACAGCATCGCCGCAGCGATCGAGGCGGTCGGCTGCCGCTGGCTTGATCAACGGCTCCAGGAGCTGCCGGTCGCCGTCCGCCAACGGCGCCTCTTCGGGGTCTGCCCACGGATCAAGCGCGAGGCCCAGTTGCCCGGCCAAGGCCTGGGTCAGTCCAGGACGACCGGCCTGGGGCGGGCGTGCCAGGCAGAGCAGCAGCTCCGCCAGCTTCTGCCGTTCCGGCAGGCTGCCGTAGGTGTGCAGTCCCAGGCGGATCTGTGCCTCCTTGAGCTCGCACAGGTAGCCGTCTGCCGCCTGGAGGCGCTCCTCATCCTGCCCCTCGGGCAGGGGCAGGTTCAGGCCCTCAAGCCGTTGCTGAAGCGTCTGGCGCAGGCCGATGCAGCGGGCGCTGCCCAACTGGCTGGCTTCGAAGTATTCATCGAGCAAGGCTTCCAGGGCCTGAAGCTCGCCATGCAGACCGGCCCGCCCCAACGGTGGGGTCAGGTGATCGAGGATCACCGCCTGTGCGCGCCGTTTGGCCTGGGAGCCTTCGCCGGGATCGTTGACGATGAACGGATACAGATGAGGAACAGGCCCCAGCGCCCACTCCGGGTAGCAGTGGCTCGAGAGCCCCACCCCCTTGCCCGGCAGCCATTCGAGGTTGCCGTGCTTGCCCACGTGCACCAGCGCCTGTACGCCATGGATCTGGCGGAGGTACAGGTACTGGGCCAGATAGGCATGGGTCGGAGGTAGGTCCGGACTGTGATAGCTGAGGGCCGGATCGCGGCCGTAGCCGCGCTCCGGCTGGATCAGCACCAGCACCGCTCCGAAACGCAGGCCACAGATCGGGAAGGCCAACGTGCCGTCTGCGGTGCGCTCCAGGCCTGGATCGGCTGCCGGAGGTCCCCACTGCGCCTCGAGCGTCTGACGGTTGGCCTCCGGCAGGGTGGCGTACCAACGCTCGTAGGTGGAGAGCGGCAGGTGGGTCAGGGGCGGCCGATGGCCGCTTTCGGGGTCGTTGGTTCGGCCGTTCAGCAGACGGCGGATCAGGGCCTCGCCATCGACCGGCAGATCCGTGGCGTCGCCATGGCTGAGGGTGTACCCCGCCGCCTGAAGCCAGTGCAGCATCGCCACAGCACTGGCAGGTGTGTCGAGGCCGACCCCATTGGCCAGACGGCTGTTGCGGGTCGGGTAGTTCGCCAGCACCAGCGCCAGTTGGCGATCGCCTGGCGCTGTGGCCCGAAGCGTCACCCAGGCCTTGGCGAGGCTGGCCACCCAGGCCAGGCGCTCCTGATCGGGAACCAGCTGCATCACCGCTGTCGCCAGGCGAGGATCGGCCCGGTGCAGTTCTTTGAAGGCACCAACACGGGTGGTGATCCGACCGTCGAGTTCCGGCAGCACCACCTGAAGGCTGAGGTCGATCGGGCCCAGACCGACGGGGCTGCTCTGCCACTGCTGGCGGGACTGGCCGCTGCAGAGCAGTTGCAGCACAGGCAACCCGAGGGCTTCCCAGAGCGGTGATCCCAGACCGGCTTCCTCAAATTGGACCGAGGCGAAGGCGGTGGTGCAGATCACGGCTTCGACACCCTGCTGCTTCAGCAGGTCGCGGACACCGGCCTGAACCGCCGGCTCGCGCAGGCTGCTGACCCAGAGGGCCCGCGGGGCCAGGCCGACGACGCGAAGCGCCTCCAGCAGGGCCGTCGCCAGGGCCAGGTCGCCGGCTTGCCACCAGGCGCGGTAGAGGACCACGCCGATTCTTGGCCCCGGTTCCTGGCGCCAGTCGTGGGGAAAGGGATCCGGGCTCGGTTCCGGTTCCGGTGGTCTGGCCTGGCCGCTGGCGAGCAGATCAGCGACGCTGGCAAGCACCCGTCGCATGTTGTCGCGGCCTCCCTGACGCAGGCAGCGGGCCAGAGCGATCGCCAGGGCCGGTTCGGCCGTGCTCAGCGAGGCCAGGGTGGCCTCCTCGTCCTCGGTGCCCGCCAGCACCAGCAGCTGCCGATCCTTGCTCTCCCGGCTCCAGCGTTCGAGGGCTTCGAGGCCATAGCTCCAGTGACCCCGTCCGCCCAGTAACCGCACCAGCACCAGGCGCGTGCTGGTCAGGGAGGTGCGCAGGTAGTGATCGATCAGGGCCGGGTGCTGCAGGGCCGCCAGGTTGAGGGCGCGCAGGTTCAGCTCCTGCAGCGCCTGCTCCTCCTGCAGCAGGGCTGACACCGTCGCCAGATCCGTATCGGCACTGCTCAGCAGGACCACCGGGGCCGGTGGTTGTTCGATGAAGCTCAGCGGATCACCCGGCTGGCTGGATCCTGGGACAACGGCGAGGCGGTGCATCCCCCCATCCTGCAGGCTGCGGTGAGAAGATCGGGCAACGGATTCGTTCCTTTCCGCCCGCCGCCACCGTCGCCGCCCGATGCATCAGTTTCTTCCCTACGCCTGGTTCGGCGGCCGTTGCGTTCCCTTCGCCGAGGCCACCCTCTCGGTGGCGACCCACGCCTTGCACTACGGCACCGGTGCCTTCGGCGGCATGCGGGCGATTCCCAATCCAGGCGATCCGGGCGAGATCCTGCTGTTCCGCGCCGACCGCCACGCGCGTCGTCTCAGCCAGAGCGCCCGGCTGCTGCTGGCCGATCTTGAGGAACAGACAATCCATGAGGCGATTCGGGCCTTCCTGGTGGCCAACAAGCCGACCACTCCGATCTACCTGCGTCCCTTTGTCTATACCTCCGACCTGGGCATCGCTCCCCGTCTGCACAACATCGAAACCGACTTCCTGATCTACGGCCTCGAGCTTGGCGATTACCTCTCCCCCGAGGGGGTCAGCTGCCGGATCAGTTCCTGGACCCGTCAGGAGGATCGCTCGCTGCCGCTGCGCGGTAAGATCAGCGGCGCCTACATCACCAGTTCGCTCGCCAAGACCGAAGCGGTGAAGAGCGGCTTTGATGAGGCGCTGCTGCTCAACAGCCGCGGCAAGGTCAGTGAGGCCAGCGGCATGAACCTGTTTTTGGTTCGCGATGGCGTGCTGATCACCCCCGGCGTCGACCAGGACATCCTGGAGGGCATCACCCGGTCGAGTGTGCTCGAACTGGCTCGCACGATGGGCATTCCCACGCTCGAGCGTCCGGTCGACAAGAGCGAGCTGTTCATTGCCGATGAAGTGTTTCTGAGCGGCACGGCGGCCAAGGTGACGCCGGTGCGTCGGGTGGAGAGCACCGATCTGGGCGCTGAGCGCCCGGTGATGACGGCGATTCGGGAACGGCTGACGGCGATCACCGAAGGGCGGGACCCTGCCTTTGAGCATTGGGTCAGCCGCATTCGCATCGACGGCTGAGGGGCTAAGCCGACCGCAGCCGTCACTTTTTAGAGTGGCGAGCTCAGGGAACGAGCGCGATGGCGATGGCAGTGGTGCAGCACGAGCAACCGGTTGGTTCTCTCCACGCCTTCCCATCCGCCTTCCTGGAGCGGCTGCACCATCCGGATCGACCGGTGCTGGTGTTTGACGGCGCCACGGGCACGTCGCTGCAACTGATGGATCTGAGCGCCGAGGACTTCGGCGGTGCAGCCCTGGAGGGTTGCAACGAGCAGTTGGTGGTGACGCGTCCCGATGCTGTTCAGGCGGTGCATCGCCAGTTCCTGGAAGCCGGTTGCGATGTGATCGAGACCGACACCTTCGGTGCCGCGTCGATTGTGCTCGCCGAGTACGGCCTGGAAGACCAGGCCTTTGCCCTTAACAAACGGGCGGCGCAACTGGCCCGGGAGATGGCGGTGCAGTACAGCACCCCTGAGAAACCTCGGTTCGTGGCCGGAGCGATGGGTCCGACCACCAAATTGCCGACCCTGGGCCACATTGGTTTCGATGCCATGAAGGCCTCCTTTCAGGAGCAGGCCGAAGGCTTGATCGCCGGTGATGTCGATCTGATCATCGTCGAGACCTGCCAGGACGTGCTGCAGATCAAGGCGGCCCTGCAAGGGATTGAGCAGGCCTTCAGCAGCACCGGTCAGCGCCGGGCCCTGATGGTCTCCGTGACGATGGAAACAACCGGCACGATGCTGGTGGGCTCGGATATTGCGGCGGTGCTGGCGATTCTGGAGCCTTTTCCGATTGATGTGCTCGGCCTGAACTGCGCCACCGGCCCCGAGCAGATGAAGGAACACATCCGCTATCTGAGCGAGCATTCCCCCTTTGTAGTCAGCTGCATTCCCAATGCAGGCCTACCTGAAAACATCGGTGGCGTCGCCCATTACCGGCTGACACCGATCGAGATGCGGATGCAGCTGCTGCATTTCATCGAGGATCTTGGAGTGCAGGTGATCGGTGGCTGTTGTGGCACCACCCCAGCCCACATCGCTGCCCTGTCAGAGCTGGCCTCACAGATGCGACCAGCAGCGCGTCAGGTGCGTCGTCCGGAGCAGCACCAGCAGCGCCCATCGCTGGCCTATGAACCCGCCGCGGCCTCGCTCTATGGGATCACGCCGTACCACCAGGACAATTCCTTCCTGATCATTGGGGAGCGACTGAATGCCAGCGGTTCCAAGAAAGTTCGAGAGCTTCTCAATGAGGAAGACTGGGATGGTCTGGTGGCGATCGCTCGCGGCCAGTTGAAGGAAAACGCTCACGTTTTGGATGTCAATGTCGACTATGTCGGCAGAGATGGCGAGCGCGACATGCACGAGCTTGTCAGTCGCCTGGTCACCAACGTCAATCTTCCGTTGATGCTCGATTCAACGGAATGGCAGAAGATGGAGGCTGGACTGAAGCTGGCTGGTGGCAAGTGCATTCTCAATTCCACCAACTATGAGGATGGCGATGAGCGCTTCTTCAAGGTGCTTGAGCTGGCGCGTCGTTACGGCGCTGCTGTGGTGATCGGCACCATCGATGAAGAGGGGATGGCCCGAACGGCAGAACGCAAGTTTGAGATTGCTCAGCGTGCCTACCGGGACGCCCTTGAATTTGGGCTGCCGGCCCATGAGCTTTTCTATGACCCTCTGGCCTTGCCGATTTCCACCGGCATTGAGGAGGATCGCCTCAACGGTGCGGAGACCCTCGAGGCGATTCGCCTGATCCGCAGCCGACTGCCGGGCGTGCATGTGCTGCTTGGGGTCAGCAATGTCAGTTTTGGGCTTTCACCTGCGGCACGCATCGTTCTTAATTCCGTCTTTTTGCACGACTGCTGCGAGGCGGGAATGGATGCGGCCATCATCAGCCCGGCAAAAATTCTTCCTCTTGCCAAGATTTCTGAGGAGCATCAGCGCGTCTGTCGCGATCTGATCCTTGATCATCGACGCTTTGATGGCGTGCCGGTCTCTACGCCCTCTCGCGAGGCTGTGGCCATGGGCGCGGTCTGCACCTATGACCCGCTCACCGAGCTCACCACGCTGTTTGAAGGGGTTTCGGCAAAGGAGGCCCGCCAGAGCGGACCATCGCTGGCCGATCTGCCCCTGGACCAGCGCCTCAAGCAGCACATCATCGACGGTGAACGCATCGGCCTGGAGCAGGCACTGGCCGAGGCCCTGGAGCAGCATCCGCCCCTGGAGATCATCAACACCATTCTGCTCGATGGCATGAAGGTGGTGGGTGATCTGTTCGGCAGTGGTCAGATGCAACTGCCCTTTGTGCTTCAGAGCGCGGAGACGATGAAGAGCGCCGTGGCCTATCTCGAGCCCTTCATGGAGAAGGTGGAAGGTGAGTCGAATGCGAAGGCAAAGTTTCTGATCGCCACAGTGAAGGGCGACGTTCATGACATCGGCAAGAATCTTGTTGATATTATCCTCACAAACAATGGTTATGAGGTCATTAATTTAGGCATCAAGCAGGGCGTTGAGGCGATCATCGAGGCTCAGAAAATTCATCAGGCTGATTGCATCGCCATGAGTGGCTTGCTGGTGAAATCCACCGCCTTCATGAAGGACAATCTTGAGGCCTTTAATCAGGCCGGGATCACGGTGCCGGTGATCCTGGGTGGAGCGGCGCTGACGCCTCGATTCGTCAATAAGGATTGTCGAGACGTCTATCACGGTCAGGTCATCTATGGCCGGGATGCCTTCGCGGATCTGCGCTTCATGGACGCCTACGTTGCCGCCCGTCAGGCCGGGGAATGGGAGGACCGGGCTGGATTCCTGGCCGCCGTGCCGGAAGGTCTGGGGCTGGGTGGATCCAGCGCTGCTGAAGCCGCGGTTGACTCTGCGCTCCAGGAACACGCCGAGGCCGCCACAGTCGAGGGCGATGGCGCCGGCGATCCAGGCGGCGAGCCGCGGGGGCTGGCGGCGGTCTCCGAGCCCAATGATCACCGTTCTGCTGCCGCACCGGAGGAGCCGGCCCTGCAACCCCCGTTCTGGGGCTCTCGGGTGCTCCATGAGGAGGCCATTCCGCTGGATCAAGTTGAGGCCTATCTCGATCGCCAGGCCCTCTTCGCCGGGCAATGGCAACTGCGCAAGGCCCAGGGGCAGTCGCGACAGGATTATGAGGCGATGCTGGCCGAGAAGGCCGAGCCGGTCCTGCA
>JBEDHF010000090.1:0-6729 GCA_041174245.1 Cyanobacteriota bacterium | reverse complement strand
CGCCGTGACAGCGCTCTGGTCGGGGCTACCGCTGGTGCTGCTCACGCTCGTGTTCGCCACCCTGTTGCTGGCCAAGCCGCTGCCGGCGCTCGGCGGCCTCTGGCGACCGCTCTCAGCCCAGATCCTGCTGGCCCTCACCCTGGCCTTCGGTCAGTACCTGATCGCCGGCCTGGTGGTGCTCTTCTGGCTGCAACCGCTGCTTGGCGCCTCACCGGTGATGGCCTGCCTGATCGAAGTCGCCTACGAAGGCGGCCATGGCAGCGCCGCCGCCCTTGGGGCCAGCTACAGCCGCCTGGGGTTTCCGGGCGGTGAATCCCTGGGGCTGGCCCTGGCCACGGTCGGGCTACTGAGCTCCACCCTGGTCGGGGGGCTGCTGGTGGTGATCGGCCGCCAACGGGGCTGGTGCCTCAACAGCCAGAGCCCGGTCGGGGAGGCCGCTGCCGCCAGCGCTGGCGGCGGTGCCGCCGAGGCCGCCACCGCGCCATCCCCTCAGGACTGGGCCCGCAACCTGGCCTTGATCGGCACGGTGGTGCTCCTGGGCTGGGGCGCGCTGACGCTGTTGCAGACGCTGGTCAGTCCGCTGGGCAGCGGCATCGCCGCCGTGCTCGAAGCGCTGCCCGTCTTCCCGCTGGCGCTGCTGGCGTCGCTGCTGATGCGCTGGCTGCTGGAGCGCCGCGGCCGCCAGGCCTGGGTGAGCGCACCGATCCAGCGGCAGGTGGGCACGATCAGCGCCGACCTGCTGATCATCGCCGCCACCGCCTGCCTCGATCTGCAGGAACTGGCCCGCGACTGGTTGCCGCTCACGGCCCTGGCGGTGGCAGGCCTGGCCTGGAACCTGGCGGTGGTGCTGCTGCTGGCGCCACGGATCCTGCCGGCCAACTGGTTCGAGCGCAGCCTGGTGGAATTCGGTCAGGCCACGGGCGTCGCCGCCAGCGGTCTGCTGCTGCTGACGATGGTCGATCCCGAGGACCACAACGGCACGCTCACCCCTTTCTCGATCAAGCAGATGCTGCTGCAACCGCTGCTGGCGGGCGGTGTGATCACCGTGGTGGCGCCGTTGACGGTGCAGGCCTGGGGCCTGCCGCTCTGGAGTGCGGTCTGCGCCCTGCTGGTGCTGCTCTGGATCGGCCTCGGCCTGCGGCTGGCCGCCAGCAACGGCGCCCCTTAGGTCCACGGGGCCTTGCCATCAAGCCTGCGGCCGTCGCGGCCGCCACACTGAAAGGCCGGCCCTGCGGCGCGGTGCCGCCAGCGCCGGGACCACCACCACCAGCACCGCCACCAGCACCGTGACGCTGACCACCGATCCCGCCCGATCTGCGTCTGCCACGCCGAACCAGGCGCTGATCTGGAGCCTGGCCACGGTGGGCAAATTCTTTGAGGGGCTGATCGTGTTCATGGGGGCCCTGACCCTGCCCCTGATCAGCGCCGACTTCCAGCTAGCGGCGAGCGGGCGCGGCTGGCTGGGGGCAGCAAGCCTGAGCGGCATCCTGGTGGGAGCCCTGCTGTTCGGAGCGCTGGCCGACCGCATCGGCCGGCGGCTGGTGTTCATCGGCGAGCTGGTGTTGCTGGTCGGTGGGCTGCTGGCCGCCTCCCTGAGCCCGGATGCCCTCAGCCTCGGCCTGGCCCTGGTGGTGGTCGGGCTCGGTCTCGGCGCCGACTACCCCCTGGCCCACCTGGTGATCAGCGAGCACCTGCCCCCCGCCAGGCGCGGCCGGCTGGTGCTGGGCGCCTTTGCCTTCCAGGCCCTGGGAGCGATCACTGGCATGGCCCTGGCCAGCGCCCTGCTGCAGCACGGGGCCGCCGCCGCCGACCGGCGGCTGCTGTATCGGCTGCCGCTCCTGCCCTTGGCCTTGCTGACGGCCGCCCGACTGGGGTTGCCGGAAAGTCCGGCCTGGGAAAGGTTGCAGCGCCAGCCGCCGCTGGCCGTTGCGGCAGGGCTCGGGCCCCTGTTGCAGCCGCCCTGGCGTCGCGCCACCCTGCTGGCGACCGTGCCCTGGTTCCTGCAGGATCTCGCCACCTACGGGATCGGCCTGTCGCTGCCGCTGCTGCTCGCTGGCCAACTGCCGCTCAACGGGGGCACGGCCTGGCGCAGCACCCTGGTGGAAAGCGGGCTGCTGATCGGCATCGGCGCCGCCATCCTGCTCACCGATCAGTGGGGCCGGATTCCGCTGCAGATCGGTGGCTTCCTCGGCTGCGCCGCCGGCCTGCTGCTGGCCGCCGCCGGCCTCAACTTCAGCGCTGAAGCCGGCAGTGGCGGGGAAGCGGCAAGCGCCAGCCGGTTACTGCTGATCGGGCTGCTGCTGTTCCAGGTGATGACCAACCTTGGTCCCAATGCCCAGACCTATCTGCTGGCCGGCGAATTGTTTCCGACCCGGCTGCGGGGGATCGGGGCCGGGCTGGCGGCGGCGAGCGGCAAGGCCGGTGCCGTGCTGATGGCCCTGCTGGTGCCGGTGCTGCTGGAGCACTGGGGCCGCCAGGTGCTGCTGATCGCCCTGGCGCTCAGCTCCATCGCTGGCGCCCTGATCACCTGGCTGCTGCGGATCGAGACCCGCGGCGACCAGCCGCAGGAGCTGGAGGCACCGGATCAATCAGAGGCGGGAGCCTGATAGAGCAGGCGGCGGAACTGCTGGTGCACCGATGCCATCTGCTCGGCGCTGAGCAGGGGCGGTTCACCGAGCTGCAGGGCCTGGAGGTACATCCAGGCCAGGGTCTCGACTTCGATCGCCAGACGCAGCGCCTGATCCAGGGTGGAGCCGACGGTCACCTGGCCGTGCTGGGCGAGCAGGCAGGCCTGACGCTCGTGCAACGCCTGCACCGCCAGCTGCGAAAGCTCGGCCGTGCCGAAGGTGGCATAGGGGGCGCAGCGGATGTCATCGCCGCCCGCCACGGCGGTCATGTAGTGGAACGGTGGAATGCGGCGGCCGTGGCAGGCCAGGGCTGTGGCATGAATCGAATGGCAGTGCAGCACCGCCTGCAGCTCGGGGCGGCTGGCAAGGATGTCGGCATGCAGGCGCCATTCCGAGGAGGGACGCCGGGCCGGATGCGACGGGGCATCGGCGCCGGGCAGGGGTTGGCCCGAAAGATCGAGCGCCACCAGATCGGCCGGCTCCATCTGCTCATAGGGCAGGGAGCTGGGGGTGATCAGCAACCCACCGGGGATGCGCAGCGAAAGATTGCCCGAGGTGCCCTGGTTGATGCCGCTGGCGTTCATCCGCCGCGCCACCGCCACCAGCTCCCGGCGCTCCTCAAGATCAGCCGCGGCCATAGAGCCCCCGCAGCCCCGCCTCGCTGGCTTCGGCCACACCGCGCTCGGTGATCAGGCCGGTCACCAGCCGGGCCGGGGTGACATCAAAGGCCGGATTGAACCCGGCGCTGCCATCGGGGGTGAGCTGCACCGTGGTGATCGACCCATCGGCGAGGCGCCCCTGGATGTGGGTCACCTCGGCGGCGCTGCGGGCCTCGATCGGGATCTCGGCCACGCCATCGTCGATGGTCCAGTCGATCGTGGAGGCGGGCAGGGCCACGTAGAAGGGCACGCCGTTGTCGTGGGCCGCCAGAGCCTTGAGATAGGTACCGATCTTGTTGCACACATCGCCGCAGCGGGTGGTGCGGTCGGTGCCCACGATCACGGCATCCACCTGACCGTGCTGCATCAGGTGACCGCCGGCGTTGTCGACGATCACCGTGTGGGGCACCCCCTCGCGGGCGAGCTCCCAGGCGGTGAGGGACGCACCCTGGTTGCGGGGCCGGGTTTCATCGACCCACACATGGATGTTGAGGCCGGCGCGGTGGGCCTTGTAGATCGGAGCCAGGGCCGTGCCCCAGTCGACGGTGGCGATCCAGCCGGCATTGCAGTGGGTGAGCACCCGCAGCGGCTCGTGTTGGCGGGCCGCAGGCCGGGCTGCCGCCAGGGCCTGGAAGATCCGGAGGCCGTGCTCGCCGATCGCTTCGCACATCGCCACGTCTTCATCGGCGATCAGCGCCGCCTCCAGCCGGGCCGCCTCGGCCCGCTGGGGCGGCGGCAGGGAAGCCACCCGATCGCGCACCCGCTCCAGGGCCCAGCGCAGATTGACCGCCGTGGGCCGGGTGGCATTGAGCTGGGCAAACGCCGCCGCCAGGGCGGCATCGGAGGGGTCGGCCTGCAGGGCCAGCATCAGGCCGTAGGCGCCGGTGACGCCAATTAGCGGCGCCCCACGCACCACCATCGTCTGAATCGCCTCGGCGGCCTCCTCGCAGCTGCTCAGGCGGCGGGTGGTGAAGCGATGGGGCAGCAGGGTCTGATCAATCACCCCGATCGCGTGGGCTCCCGGCGTGCCGCCCGGCTCGAGCCAGATCGTGCGCCAGGCCTTGCCATCGATGTTCATGCTGGCTGGAATCGCATCCAGATCTGATCATCCCTGGCGATCAGCCCCTCAGATCGGTCGGTAGCCGAACCAGTCGGGCACCTGGGGCTGGCTGAGCCCCTGCGGATGGGGCTCCAGCTGCACATGCCAGCGTTCACCCAGCAACTCCAGCTGCTCAAGGGCGAGGCAGTCGTCCACCGCCCAGAGGTCGTCCTTGTGGAGCTGCAGAGCCCCGCCCAACCACTGACGTCTGGCGGCCGCCTTGGCGGCCTGGGGGCTACGGGCCACCACCAGGCCGAAGTGATGCAGCTCCGCCAGGGAATCCGGGCGGTAGGCGCCCAGGTTCACGAACCAGAGGCGCTCGGGCCCGGGCGCGGAGGGTTGCCGCCCGAGGCGCACGGTCCAGCCATCGATCGCCCGCACCGCCATGAAGCTGTCGAGGTGCAGGCCCTCACGCCTCCCGAACCACTGGCGCCGCAGCTCCGGCAGCGTCTCCTCGATCGTCCGACCGGCCACGAAACGCACGTCATGGAGCTCGATCTGGCTGCTGGCGGTGCGGCCGCCGAGCACCACCAGCCATAGGGCGGGCGGCTGGGGATCAGACCCCGACGCGGCGCTGGCGGCTTGGAGCAGCTCTCCGGTCATGGCACCAGCCAGCCGTACGGCAACGACAGCGCCAAGCCTGACGCAGCGATGAGGCCCGGCCCAGGCCGCGAGCGCCGCCAGAGCCGAGCGGCCTCAACCACAATGCTGATAGCGCCAGCGCAAGGATGGATTTCTTCGATCGGCAGTGGAGCTCCTACCGGGCGATCGTTGAGCACAACCTGATGGAGCACCGCCAGGTGGCCGACGCCACCGCCCAGGCGATCGACACCTGGCTGGCGGCCCGCTCCCCGGCAGCGCCTGCGCCCGGGATGGTGGACCTGGGCTGCGGCGACCTGGCGCTGCTGGCACCGTTGCTCAGGCGATTGCCGCTGCAGCGCTACACCGGCCTTGACCTGGCCGCCGTGGTGCTGCCGCTGGCGCAGCAGGCCCTGGGACCGGTGCCCTACCGCACCGACTGGGTGGAGGGCGATCTGCTGGCCTGGGCTCTGGCCGGCACCGGCGGCGCTGATCGCACCGATCTGCTCCATTCCGCCTATGCGATCCACCACCTCGATGACGACGCCAAGCTGAGGTTTCTGCAGGCCGCCCGCCGCCGGATCAACGACGACGGCCTGTTCGTCTGGGTCGATGTCTTCCGCAGGCCCGGAGAGGATCGCCAGCAGTACGTGACGCGATACAGCGAACGGGTGCAGCAGCAATGGCAGCCCCTGAGCGGGGAACAGCAGCAGCATGTGATCGAGCACCTCAGCCGCTACGACATCCCCGCCGATCGCGAGGCCATCGCCCGGGTCGCCGGAGCCGCCGGCTGGCACTGGCAGTGGGGCTGGCAGGGGAAGCACGACGCCGAAGCCCTGGCCGTGCTCACTCCGGCCTGATCACGGCCAGCCGTGGGGGGCCCTGGCCGATTCAGCTGTGCTGACGCAGAAAGCTCAGGGTCGTCTGCAGCTCTTCAGCGAAGCGATCGATCTCGGCCGGGGTGGTGGTGAAGCTGAGGCTGGCCCTGGCGGTGGACGCCAGACCGTAATGGCGATGCAGGGGCTGGGTGCAGTGGTGGCCACTGCGAATGCAGACACCGGCCAGATCGAGCAGCTCGGCGATGTCATTGGCATGCACCCCCTGCACGTGGAAGGCCGCCAGGGCACCGCGATCCGGTTGCTGCTCAGGCGTGGGGCCGAGCACTGTCAGGCCCTCGATCGCCTGCAGCCGCTCGAACAACTGCCGGGTCAGCTGCTGCTCCCAGGCATGGATCCGTTCCAGCCCCAGGCTCTGCAGATAGCGGAGAGCGACGCCCATGCCGATCGCCTCGCCGATCGCCGGGGTGCCGGCCTCGAACTTGTGCGGCAGATCGGCCCAGGTGCTGTGGTCCAGGTGCACGTCCTGAATCATTTCGCCGCCGCCGAGAAACGGCGGCATCGCCTCGAGCAGGGCCTCCCGGGCCCAGAGGAAGCCGATGCCGGTGGGCCCGCAGAGCTTGTGCGAGGAACCGACCAGGAAGTCGGCCCCGAGGCTGGTCACGGCCACGGGCAGATGGGCCAGGCTCTGGCAGGCATCCACCAGCAGCAGGGCACCGGCGTCATGGGCCAGGGCCGCGATCTCGCGGATCGGATTCAGACAGCCGAGGGTGTTGCTCACCTGCACCAGGCTCACCAGGCGGGTGCGTTCGCTGAGCTGGCCGCGCAGATCGTCGAGGTCGAGGCTGCCCTCGGGGGTCACCCCGGCGTGGCGCAACACGCAGCCGGTGCGCTGGGCCAGCAACTGCCAGGGCACCAGGTTGCTGTGG
>JBEDHF010000089.1:0-4206 GCA_041174245.1 Cyanobacteriota bacterium | reverse complement strand
CAGATCGAGGATGCATTCGTGGGCGACACGGCCGCCGGCGCCCCGATACAGCACCGGATAATGGGGCTCCAGCTGCTCGGCGATCCAGTTGGCCGAGAGCAGCGCCACCTGGCTGGCCCGGCGCAGGCCCGCCCCTCCCATCATCCGGATGTACATCCAGCTGATCGGCAGGATGCCCGCACTGCCGAAGGGGGCCGCCGCCACGGCGCCGACGCCAGCCGCTCCGGCTGGCGCCAGCGGATCGCCCGGCAGGAACGGGGCGAGGTGGGCCGCCACGGCGATCGGCCCGACGCCGGGGCCACCGCCGCCGTGGGGGATGCAGAAGGTCTTGTGCAGATTCAGGTGGCAGACATCGGCGCCGTAGGCGCCCGGCTTGCAGAGGCCCACCTGGGCATTGAGGTTGGCGCCATCGAGATACACCTGGCCGCCATGGGCATGCACGATCGCGCAGAGGCGGCCGATGCCGCGCTCAAACACCCCATGGGTGGAGGGATAGGTGACCATCACCGCCGCCAGCTGCTGCTGATGGGCGATCGCCTTGGCCTCCAGATCAGCGAGGTCGATGTTGCCCTCCGGATCACAGGCCACCGGCACCACCTGCATGCCCGCCATCACGGCGCTGGCCGGATTGGTGCCATGGGCACTGGTGGGGATCAGGCAGACCCGACGATGCCCCTCGCCGCGGCTGGCATGGAAGGCCCGGATCGCCAGCAGGCCGGCGTATTCCCCCTGGGAGCCGGCATTGGGCTGCAGCGAAACGGCCGCAAAGCCGGTGATCGCCGCCAGCCAGGCCTCCAGATCGTTCACCAGGGCCTCGTAGCCGGCCCGCTGCTCGGCCGGGGCATAGGGATGGATGGCCGCGAAACCCGGCCAGCTGACGGGGGCCAGTTCGGCGGCCGCATTCAGCTTCATCGTGCAGCTGCCCAGGGGGATCATCCCGTGCACGAGGGAGAAATCGCGGGCCGAGAGCCGCTGGATGTAACGCAGCAGCTCGGTTTCGCTGCGGTATTGATGGAACACCGGCTGGGTGAGCCAGGGGCCCTGGCGGCGCGGCAGCCCGCTGGGCCAGGGATCGGCCCCGGCCTCCAGGCAGGAGCGGAAGGCCTGCAGGGCCGGCGTTGGATCGGCGGGGGCCAGGGCGGCGAGCAGCTGCTCCAGCTCCGCCACCGTGCTCAGCTGATCGAGGCTGATCGCCAGGGCTGACGCCGTCTCGGCCGGCTCGCAGCCATCCAGACCGGACCGGAGGTTGAAGCCGGCCGCTGCCGCCCGCTGCAGCAAGGCGGGCACGGCCTCACCCCGCACCAGCACCGTGTCGAAGGCCGCCAGCTCGGCAACGTTGAGGCCGCTGGCCTGCAAGGCCGCCGCCAGGGCCCCACGCAGGGCCACGATCCTGCGGGCCTGACGCTCCAGACCGTCTGGGCCGTGATGGACCGCATAAAACGACGCCATCACCGCCAGGAGCACCTGGGCCGTGCAGATGTTGCTGGTGGCCTTGTCGCGCCGGATGTGCTGCTCGCGGGTCTGCAGGGCGAGGCGCAGGGCCGGCCGGCCGGCGGCATCGAGCGATTGCCCGACGATCCGGCCGGGAATCTGACGCTTGAAGGCCTCCCGGGTGGCAAAGAAGGCGGCGTGGGGCCCCCCGCAACCCAGGGGCACCCCGAAACGCTGGGCGCTGCCGACGGCGATGTCGGCGCCGAGCTCCGCCACCGGTGCCAGCAGCACCTGGGCCAGGGGATCGATGGCCACCGTCACCAGCAAGCCAGCGCCATGGGCGGCCTCGATCAGCGCCCGCGGATCCCAGAGCGCCCCATCCAGGCCCGGCAGCTGCAGCAACACACCAAAGGCCCCGGCCAGATCGGCAGCCGCCAGACCGGCGCGGGGATCGATGCGCTCGATCACCAGGTCCAGGGGCTCGGCCCGCGTCTGCAGCACCGCCAGGGTCTGGGGCAGCACCGCCTGATCGACCAGGAAACGCCGGGCCTGCGAATCCTTGGCCAGGCCCCGACTCATCGCCATCGCCTCGGCGGCAGCCGTGGCCTCATCGAGCAGGGAGGCATTGGCGATCGGCAGACCCGTGAGCTCGCTGATCAGGGTCTGGAAATTGAGCAGCGCCTCCAGCCGCCCCTGGGCGATCTCGGCCTGATACGGGGTGTAAGCGGTGTACCAGGCCGGATTTTCGAGCACCTGGCGCTGGATCACGGCCGGGGTGGCCGTGCCGTGATAGCCAAGGCCGATCAGGCTGCGGCGCGGCTGGTTGAGGGCCGCGATCGCCGCCAGCTGCTCCAGGGCCTCGGCTTCGCCGCAGGGCTGGGGCAAACCTTCCAGCGCCTGCGGCGGCGGCAGCAGGATGTCGGCGGGAACGATCGCCTCAGCCAGAGCCTCGAGGCTGGCAAGGCCGAGATCGGAGAGCATCGTCTGCAGCTCCGCCTCGCTGGGGCCGATGTGGCGGCCCGCAAACGATTCAGCCGCAAGGTCGGACCAGGGCGCTGCTGCCACCTCACCAGGGCTGACGGGACGGTCGATGGAGGCGGTCACCAGCGGGAGCCACGGCTGGCGGCGATCCTAGGTAGCGCGCCCGGAGGCCGGCCCGAAGACTGCCGGGCCCTGGCCTGAACAGCAATCAGCTGAGCGGTGTCGGCCTGAACAGCAATGGCCTGAACGGCAACGGCCTCAACGGCAATCAGTGGGCCGCGACCCGGCCGGCGTAGGTGGCGGCATCGAGCAGGGCCTCCAGCTGGGCCGGATCAGCGGGACGCAGCTGCAGCAGCCAGCCCTCGTGGTGGGGATCGTTCTGCAGCTCCTCCGGCGAGGCCAGGATCGCCTCGTTGCGGCGCTCCACGATGCCGCTGATCGGGGCGATCAGATCCTCCACCGCCTTCACCGACTCGACGCTGCCGAAGGACTGGCCCTGTTGCAGCGTCGCTCCCACCTCGGGCAGTTCCACAAACACGATGTCCCCGAGCTGCTCCACGGCAAAGGCCGTGATGCCGATGCGCACATGCTCAGCCTCGGGCTGCACGTACTCGTGGCTGTCGGTGTAGCGGCGGTCGTCGGGAAAGCTGGTCGCCATCGCGGCCGGGGCAGACAGGGAAGCTCAGTCTGTCGGACCGGAGCCCGGTGGCAACAGCCCCTGCTCGGCCAGGGCCACCAGGGCGCGCTCCAGGGCCAGGGCGGCATGGGCCCGGTGGGTGCCCCCCTGGGAATACAGCACATAAGGCTCCCGCAGGGGAGCGTCGGCGGAGAACTCACTGGTGCTGCCGTCGATGAAGGTGCCGCCGGCCATCACCAGATCGCTGGCATAGCCGGGCATCGGCGCCGGGATCGGATCGAGATAGGAGCCGATCGGTGAGGCCTGCTGGAAGACCCGACAGACCACCTTCAACGGCTCCGGGGCCCCGAAACGCACGGCCTGGATGCCATCGCTGCGGGAATCGCCCGGGCGGGGATGGACGTCGTAGCCGAGATCAGCGAACACCTCCGCCACCAGCTCGGCGCAGAGCAGGGCCTCCATCACCATCTGCGGCGCCAGAAACAGCCCCTGAAACACCAGGCGGTGCAGATCAAAGCCGCTGCCGCCCTCGCTGCCGATGCCTGGGGCGGTGAGACGGCAGCAGGCCCGCTCCACCAGATCCGCCCGACCGGCCACATAGCCGCCGGTGGGGGCGATCGTGCCGCCGAGATTCTTGATCAGGGAGCCGGCGATCAGATCGGCGCCGACCGCGGTCGGTTCCTGCTCCTCCACCAGCTCGCCATAGCAGTTGTCCACGAAGGTGAGGCAGTCGGGCTGGAGCTCGCGCACCCGCTGGCAGAGGCGACCGATCTCGGCCACCGACAGCGACGGCCGCCAGCTGTAGCCGCAGCTGCGCTGAATCAGCACCAGGGTGGTGGGCACGCTCAGGGCCGCCGCCAGGCCGTCGTGATCGACACGGCCATCGGCCCGCAGCGGCAGCTCGTCGTAGGTGATCCCGAACTCCGCCAGGGAGCCCTGGCCGGAGCCCCGCAGGCCGATCACCTCCTCCAGGGTGTCGTAAGGGCGACCGGTGAGGGCCAGCAGGCGGTCGCCGGGGCGCAGCACCCCGAACAGGGCGGCGGTGATCGCATGGGTGCCACTGACGAACTGCAGCCGCACCGCTGCCGCCTCGGCGCCGAGCACGCGGGCAAAGACGCGGTCGAGGGCCTCGCGGCCAAAGTCGCCATGGCCGTAGC
>JBEDHF010000088.1:0-2702 GCA_041174245.1 Cyanobacteriota bacterium | reverse complement strand
CGCCGGGGGCTGCGGCATCTGGTGCTCGCTCCAGGCAGTCGCTCGGCGCCCCTTGCCGTGGCGGCGGCGCTGTTGGAAGCCGAAGGCCTGCTGCTGGTGCATCCCTGCATCGATGAACGCTCCGGCGCTTTTCTGGCCCTCGGTCTTGGCCGGGCTCTGGGCCTGCCGGCGGCGGTGATCACCACCTCCGGTTCGGCGGTTGCCAATCTCTTGCCCGCTGCCGTGGAGGCCGATCACGGCACGGTGCCGCTGCTGCTGCTGACGGCGGATCGCCCCGCTCGTCTCAAGGGCTGCGGAGCCAACCAGGCCGTGAACCAGGAGCAGTTTCTGGTGGGCTCCTGCCGTTGGAGCACCCAGGCGCCGCCCCAGGGGCTGAGCGAGCTCCCGGCGCCAGCATTGCGTGCCCTCGCTGACCAGGCCTGGGCGGCGACCCTGCAGTCGCCGCTCGGGGCGGTGCATCTGAACCTGCCGTTCGAGGAGCCCCTCCATGCCGATGGCGCCCTTGTGGCCAGCCTCAGGCAGCGCCTGCAGGCGGACCTTCAGGACCAGGAGAAGGGTCCGATGCTCGAACCCCTCCAGCTCGCGTCGCTGCATCTGGCGGAGCCTTCGGCCCCTGGGGTTTCGGCGCTGCGTCTCGATCCCAGCCGCACCGGTCTGATCGTTGCCGGTCCCTGGCGCGGCCGATCCCAGGATTGGGAGGCCTGGCGGAGCAGCCTGCGCCGCTGGCAGCAGCGCAGCGGTTGGCCGGTCCTCGCTGATCCGCTCTCCGGCCTGCGCGGCGATCCCAGCCTCACCCTGATCCAGGGCTATGACCTGCTGCTGGAGTCGGCGGCGCTGCCGGCGCCGGAGCAGGTGCTGCGCCTCGGTCCCCTGCCGGCCAGTCGGCGACTGCAGCGCTGGCTGGAGCGCTTCGAGGGGCCCCAGGTGCTGGTGACCGAGGCTGAACCGCGCCCCTTGGATCCCCTGCAGCGGGTGCGCGCCCAGAGCAGTGCTGGGCTCGTGGCCTGGGTTGCGGCTCTTGAGGCCTGCCCGCCGGCGCCAGCGGCCGCCTCCTTGTCGCTGCTGGGCGGCTGGCAACAGGCCGAGGCCCTGGTCCAGGAGCAGCTGGGCGCCTGGTGTGAGCAGCAGCAGGAACTGAGCGAACCCTTGCTGGCCCATCGGCTCAGCCGCCTGCTCCCCGCTGGGATGCCATTGATGCTGGCCAACAGCTCACCGGTACGCGACTGGGAGAGCTTTGCCGATCACCAGGGCCCAGCCCGGCCGGTGATCGGCTTCCGCGGTGCCTCCGGCATTGATGGCACCCTTTCGGAGGCCTGCGGCCTGGCGATCGCCTACGGGGAGGCGGTTCTGATCAGCGGTGATCTGGCCCTCCTGCACGACAGCAATGGCTGGTTGTGGCGCTCGCAGCTGGAGCGTCGGGGGGCCCGCCTGACCGTGCTGCTGCTCGACAATGGTGGCGGTGGCATCTTCGAGCAGTTGCCGATCCGGCCCGAGCCCGCCGAGGTCTTTGATTTCGAGCGTCTGTTTGCGATGGGGCAAACCGTCGATCCGCTGGCCCTGGCAGCCGCCCATGGGGTGCCGGGCCGTGAGCTCCAGGTGGTGTCGGACCTGGAGCCGGCCCTGACCTGGGCTCGCCGTCAGCCGTTGGCGCTGCTGCGACTGGTCACCGATCGCCGCGCCGATGCCCGCCGGCGCCTGCAGCTGCGCGCTCAGGTGCTGGAACGCCTGGCCAGCGGTTTGCACAATGGGGGGCAGCGCTGAGCGATCTGCACGCCATGGTTCTTCCCACCAGCCCAGAGTCCGCTGCTGTGGTGTGGACACCGTGGGGGAGCTACGAGGACATCCTGGTGGATGTGTGTGATGAGGGCATCGCCCGGATCGCGATCAATCGACCCTCGAAGCGCAACGCTTTCCGACCGCGCACCGTGCAGGAGCTCTGCACCGCCTTCACCCGGGTCCGCGACAACCCTCGGATCGGTGTGGTGCTGTTCACCGGCGCCGGTCCGGCCGCGGATGGGGCCTGGGCGTTCTGCGCCGGTGGCGATCAGAGTGTGCGCGGCGATGGCGGCTACCTCGATGACGAGGGCATGCCCCGGCTGAATGTGCTCGATCTGCAGCGCCTGATCCGCACGATGCCCAAGGTGGTGATCGCCCTGGTGGCCGGCTATGCGATCGGTGGCGGCCAGGTGCTGCATCTGCTCTGCGATCTCAGCCTGGCGGCCGAGAATGCGGTCTTCGGTCAGACCGGTCCCCGCGTCGGCAGTTTCGACGGCGGCTTCGGTGCCGGCTACCTGGCCCGGGTCGTGGGCCAGCGCAAGGCGCGGGAGATCTGGTTCCTCTGCCGCCAGTACGGGGCTGCGGAGGCCCTGCAGATGGGGCTGGTGAATGCGGTGGTGCCGCTCGAGCAGCTGGAGGCGGAGGGGGTGCGCTGGGCCCGGGAGGTGCTGGTCAACAGCCCCACGGCGATCCGCTGCCTGAAGGCGGCCTTCAACGCCGAGACCGATGGCCTGGCGGGTCTGCAGGAACTGGCCGGTCAGGCGACTCATCTCTTCTATCGGACCGCGGAGGGCCAGGAGGGCCGCAATGCCTTCCTCGAGAAACGGGCGCCCGATTTCAGCGAGGCCCCCTGGCTCCCCTGAGGCGCGCTTCAGACCAAGCCTGCTTCGGAGTCGGCGGCGAGAACCCTTGCCACCACCCGTAGA
>JBEDHF010000087.1:0-10885 GCA_041174245.1 Cyanobacteriota bacterium | reverse complement strand
GACGCTGACGTGCAGAAACTGCGCGCCGCCACCGAGTCCTACACCCTGGAAGGCGACCTTCGTCGCCAGGAGGGCATGGCTCTCAAGCGTCTTCAGGACATCGGCTGCGTGCGCGGTCGTCGCCACCGTGCCGGCCTGCCGGTCCGCGGTCAGCGCACCCGCACCAACGCCCGCACCCGCCGCGGCGCTCGCAAGACCGTGGCCGGCAAGAAGAAGTAAGCCGACCCCGGAGCGCCTGCGCTCCACCCCTCCCTGTTCCCCCGATCACCTCCTGCGTCACGCAGGCCTCCTCCTATGGCGAAGCCAGCCAAAAAATCCGGCCCCAAAAAGGCGAAGCGCAACGTCCCCAACGGCGTGGCCCACATCCAGAGCACCTTCAACAACACGATCGTGTCGATCACCGACACGGCCGGAGAAGTGATCTCCTGGTCGTCTGCCGGTGCCAGTGGCTTCAAGGGCGCCCGCAAAGGCACCCCCTTCGCTGCCCAGACCGCTGCCGAAGCGGCAGCCCGTCGGGCCCTGGAGCAAGGCATGCGTCAGATCGAAGTGCTGGTGCGCGGTCCTGGATCCGGTCGTGAAACCGCCATCCGCGCCCTGCAGGTGGCCGGTCTGGAAATCACCCTCATCCGCGACGTCACGCCGCTGCCCCACAACGGCTGCCGCCGTCCCAAGCGTCGCCGGGTCTGAGGGTCAGACCTCAACGCTGTCCTTGCTGGACATCACCTTCCCTTCCGAGCTTCCAGACCGTGTTGCAATACCAGATTGATCGGGTCGAGCATCAGATTGCCGACGATCGTTCCCAGACCGGCGTCTTCGTCATCGGTCCCCTGGACCGTGGCCAGGCCATCACCCTGGGCAACGCCCTGCGTCGCGTGCTGATGGGTGGCCTTGAAGGCAGCGCCATCACCGCCGTTCGCATCGCCGGTGTCAACCATGAGTACGCCACCATCCCCGGGGTGCGCGAAGACGTGCTCGACATCCTGCTCAATTGCAAGGAGGTCTCGGTCAACAGCCGCAGCCGCGAGCTGGAGATCGGACGTCTGGTGGCCAACGGGCCTGCCACGGTCAAGGCTTCCGATCTGCAGTTCTCCTCGCAGGTGCAGGTGATCGACGGCGAACGCACGATCGCCACCATCGCCGAGGGCCACAGCCTCGAGATGGAAGTGCATGTGGAGCGTGGCATCGGCTATCGGCCGGTGGATCGCCACAACGAGGACACGTCGGCCATCGATCTGCTGCAGATCGATGCCGTGTTCATGCCGGTGCGGCGCGTCAACTACACGGTGGATGAGACCGCCGTGGGTGAAGGCGGCTCCGCCCGCGAACGCCTGCGCCTGGAGATCCAGACCGATGGCTCCGTCACCCCCGACGACGCCATGGCCCAGGCCGCCAATCAGCTGATCACCCTGTTCCAGCCCCTGGCCACCCTGACGATGGTGGATGAGCCGGGTCTGGAGCCCGAGCCCTCCGCCGAGGCCCAGATTCCCCTTGAGGAACTGAACCTCTCGGTGCGCGCCTACAACTGCCTGAAGCGCGCCCAGGTCAACTCCGTGTCTGACCTGATGGGCTTCAGCTACGAGGATCTGCTGGAGATCAAGAACTTCGGCTCGAAGTCGGCCGATGAGGTGATCGAAGCGCTGGAGCGCATCGGCATTTCCCTGCCCCAGAGCCGCACCACGGCCTGATCCTGCGGCCACGCCCCGCAGCGGTCCCCCCGACTGTCATTCCTGACCCAACGCCGCCCGCCCCTTCACCATGCGCCACCAGTGCCGAGTCCCCCTGCTGGGACGCCCCGCCGACCAACGCAAAGCGATGCTGCGGTCCCTGACCACGCAGCTGATCCGCGAAGGTCGCGTCACCACCACCAAAGCCCGCGCCAAGGCCCTGCGTTCCGAAGCTGAGCGCATGATCACCCTGGCCAAGGAGGGCACGCTGGCCGCCCGTCGCCGCGCCATCGGCTACATCTTCGACAAGCAGCTGGTGCACGCCCTGTTCGACAAGGCCCAGGACCGCTACGGCGATCGCAACGGTGGTTACACCCGCATCATCCGCACCGTGCCCCGTCGCGGCGACAACGCCGAGATGGCGATCATCGAACTGGTCTGAGACCTCGTCTCCAACACTCTGAGCGCCGAGTCGCTCGATCCCCACAGCCGCGCTGGACTTCGGTCCGGCGCGGTTTTGTTGTCGAGGTCCCGCTGTCCCCCCTGCCCCGGCACGGTCCCCTGCATGCACCAGCCTGATCTCCCCAGCCAGGCCGAGAGCGCGCCAGCCCTGCGCCGGATTGCCCTCTGTCTTCAGTACGACGGCAGCGCCTATTGCGGCTGGCAGCGGCAACCGCGCGATCCCAGCGTGCAGGAAACCCTGGAGGCCGCGATCGCCAGCCTCGATCCCCACGGACCGGCCAGGGCGGTGGCGGCTGGCCGCACCGACAGTGGCGTCCATGCCTCGGGCCAGGTGGTGCATCTGGATGTGGCCGGGCCGATCCCGGCCGAACGCTGGAGCGCCGCCCTGAACGGACGGCTGCCACCAACCATTCGGGTGCTGGCCTCACGAGCGGTGGCCAACACCTGGCATGCCTGCTTCAGCGCCACGTACCGCCGCTACCGCTACACGATCCACAACGGGCGCACCCCGAACCTGTTCCTGGGCCCCTGGAGCTGGCAGCGTTACCGCACCCGCCTGAATGAAGCGCTGATGGCCGAAGCCCTGGACGGGATGCTGGGCCATCACGACTTCGCCGCCTTCGAGCGCGCCGGCAGCAGCCGCTCGCACTCCCGCACCACCCTGCAGGAGGTGCTGGTGGAACGCGAAGGCGACCTGATCCGGGTCGAACTGCAGGCGAGCGGCTTCCTTTACGGCATGGTGCGCCTGTTGGTGGGCCAACTGGTGGCCCTGGCGGAAGGACAGCTGACGCTGGCCACCTTCGAGCAGCGCTGGCGCCAGCAGCGACGTCACGAGATCAAGGAGGCGGCGCCACCCCAGGGGCTCTGCCTGCTGCGCGTGGGCTACCCCGAAGCGGTGTTCCCAGAACACGTCTGGTATGATTGCCAACCGCGGTATCAACTGGTACTGCCGGATCCGCCGCCGGAGCCGACCAGCCCCTGACCTTCCCAACCGGAAGCCTCTCAGGGCCTGCACGAGCCGCCGATGGACACCGGACAGATCCTTCCTGCGACAGGCTTCCCGACAACAGCTGCAACCCCCCGCTCCACGGGGGTGTTACCGCGCCGTTGTAGGGTCCCTGAAACCCAGTCCTGCCCCATCCCCGGATGGGCCCTCTCTGATCCGGCCTGCCGGTGCGATGAACAAGACTCCTCTGCCCTCCATCGATTCCCTCGACCGCCAGTGGTACCTGGTGGACGCTGAGAATCAGACCCTCGGTCGTCTCGCCAGCGAAGTGGCTCAGGTGCTGCGCGGCAAGAACAAGCCCTGCTACACCCCCCACCTCGACACCGGTGATTTCGTCGTCGTCATCAACGCCGACAAGATCAAGGTGAGCGGCAACAAATTCACCGACAAGGTGTATCGCCGCCACTCCGGCCGTCCCGGTGGCATGAAGACCGAAACCTTCGCCCACCTGCAGGCCCGCCTGCCCGAGCGCATCGTCGAGAAGGCGATCAAGGGCATGCTGCCCCACAACGCCCTCGGCCGTCAGCTCTTCCGCAAGCTGAAGGTTTACAAGGGCGCTGAGCACCCCCACGCCGCCCAGCGTCCCCAGGTCCTCGCCCTCGATCCCGCCACCGCCGCCCAATGAGCACCGCAACCAATCGCGTCGTTTACTGGGGCACCGGTCGTCGTAAGACCGCCGTCGCCCGTGTGCGTGTCGTCCCCGGCACCGGTGTGGTGACCATCAACGGCCGCCCCGGCGACAACTACCTCAACTACAACCCCGTCTATCTGGCGGCGGTGAAGGCCCCCCTGAAAACCCTTGGCCTGAGCAGCGAGTACGACCTGCTGGTCAACGTTCGCGGCGGCGGCCTCACCGGTCAGGCCGATGCGATCAAGCAGGGTGCTGCCCGTGCCCTCTGCGACCTGTCCCCCGACAACCGCAAGCCCCTCAAGACCGAAGGCCACCTCAGCCGTGACCCTCGCGCCAAGGAGCGCCGCAAGTACGGCCTGAAGAAAGCCCGTAAGGCTCCTCAGTTCTCCAAGCGCTGATCGAGACCCTTTCGATCCCACCGCTTCCATCGTTTCCATCGCTGTTCTGCAGCTTCTTTCAGCCATGCCCAAGGCCGACATCCATCCCACCTGGTATCCCGATGCCAAGGTGATCTGCAACGGAGAGGTGGTGATGACCACCGGCTCCACCCAACCGGAGATCCACGTGGATGTCTGGAGTGGCAATCACCCCTTCTACACGGGAACCCAGAAGATCCTCGACACCGAGGGTCGGGTGGATCGCTTCATGCGCAAGTACGGCATGGGCAGCATGGCCAACGCCAGCAGCGACGCTGCCACCGAAGAGAAGGCCTGATCAGGGCTGTCGAGCCAACGCCCCCGACCCTGAGGCTGCCGCTTCAGGGTCGGGGGCGCCTCTGTTCACTGGGTTAGCTGTTGAGCGCAGCACCTGCTCACCTCAACAGCTGTTGATCCCGGCAACGGTTGATCGCTACAACGGCCCTTCACTCCTGGTTGATGGTCTGGGCCGGATGCCGTCAAGCATCCGGCTTTTTGCTGTCTGGCTTCGATCCTCCACCCCATGCCCGACCCCTTTCTGATCGAGCAGCTGGAGACCTCCTGCCGCACTTTCGCCACCCTGGAGCGCCAGCTGGCGGATCCCGCGGTGGCCTCCGATCCGCTGCAGCTGGAGACGATCGCGCGCGAACGCTCCCGGCTTGAGCCGATCGTGCACGACTTCCAACGCCTGCAACAACTGGAGGTGGAGGCAGGCAGCGCCAGAGCGCTGCTGCGCGACGATCCGACCGATCAGGAGTTGATCGCGCTGGCCAGCGAAGAGCTGGAAAGCCTTGAACAGGAGCGGCAGCAGCTGGAGCAGCGCCTGACCCTGGCGCTGCTGCCCCGCGATCCCCGCGACCAGCGCAGCGTGATGCTGGAAATCCGCGCCGGCACCGGCGGCGATGAGGCCTGTCTCTGGGCCGGGGATCTGGCGCGGATGTACGAACGCTATGCCCAGAGCGTGGGCTGGCAGGTCCAACCCGTGAGCGCCTCAGAGGCCGACCTGGGCGGCTACCGCGAACTGATCCTCTCGATCCGCGGCGATGGGGTGTACAGCCAGCTCAAATTCGAGGCCGGGGTGCATCGGGTCCAACGGGTGCCCGCCACCGAATCGCAGGGCCGTGTGCACACCTCCACAGCGACGGTGGCGGTGATGCCGGAAGCCGATCCGGTGGAGGTGCAGATCGATCCCGGCGATCTTGAGATCAGCACCGCTCGCTCGGGCGGTGCTGGTGGTCAGAACGTCAACAAGGTGGAAACAGCCGTGGATCTGTTCCACAAGCCGAGCGGCATCCGCGTCTTCTGCACCCAGGAGCGCTCGCAGCTCCAGAACCGCGAGCGCGCCCTGGAGATCCTGCGCGCCAAGCTCTACGAACGGCAGCTGGCCGCCGCCGCCGCCAAGGAGCGCGAGGAGCGCAAGGCCCAGGTTGGCAGCGGCGATCGCAGCGAGAAGATCCGGACCTACAACTACAAGGACAACCGCACCACCGACCATCGCCTCAGCCGCAACTTCTCCCTGGAGCCGGTGCTCGATGGCCAGCTCGGAGATCTGATCGGTGCCTGCATCGCCGCCGAACAGAACCGCCTGCTCGAGGAACTGGCGGCCCGGGCCAGTCAGTGAGCACAGCCAGCGAGCCTCCATCGCCGGAAGCGCCACAGCCTGCTCTGGCCATCTCCCCAGGCCAGGGGATAATCCAGGCCATGCAACCGTTCAGCCCGCCGCCATCGCCGGAGGCCCGAGCCGCGACAGCACCACGCCAGCGGGCCTGGGTGGAGGTGGATGCCTGGGCGATTGAAACCAATGCCAGGGCCCTGTGCCGCCATCTGGGCGAGCGCACGGCCCTGATGGCCGTGGTGAAGGCTGATGGCTATGGCCATGGCGCCGTGCCCGTGGCCCGTGCTGCCCAGGCCGGTGGCGCCACCAGCTTCGGCGTCGCCACCCTGGGCGAAGGGCTGCAGTTGCGTCAGGCCGGCATCAGCGCCCCGGTGCTCGTGCTCGGCAATCTCACCCAGGCGGAGGAGCTGCGGGTCTGCCTGCAGTGGAAGCTGATGCCCACGATCAGCACCATGCGCGAGGCGCTGCTCTGCCAGAACCTGGCCAGCGGTGGCGGTGTGGTGATGCCCGTGCACCTGAAGCTCGACACCGGCATGGCCAGGCTCGGGGCCGACTGGCAGGAGGGGCCGCGCCTGGTGGCCGCCCTGCAGGGCCTCGATGCTGTGGAGCTGGCGGGGGTGTACTCGCATCTGGCCTGTGCCGATCTGAGGCCAGGCGACGACGATGGCCTCACCGAGCTGCAGCAACAACGCTTTCAGACGGTGCTCTCTGCCCTGCGCGAGCAGCAGCTGCCGAGTGGCCTGACCCACCTGGCCAATTCCGCCGGCACCCTGCGCAGCCGCAGCCATCATCTCGACCTGGTCCGGGTTGGCCTGGCCCTGTACGGCCACGCCCCTGCTCCCCATCTGAACCAGACGGTCTCCCTGACACCGGCGATGGCCGTGCGCGCCCGGGTGACCCTGCTGCGCGATGTCCCGGCTGGCGTCGGTGTCAGCTACGGCCAGCGCTTCCGCACCCAGCGCCCGAGCCGGCTGGCCGTGGTGGCGATCGGTTACGCCGATGGCGTGCCACGGCTGCTCTCCGGCCAGCTGCAGGTGCTGCACAGGGGCCGGTCGATCCCCCAGGTGGGCGCCATCACGATGGACCAACTGGTCCTTGATGCCACCGACACCCCCGAACTGGAGGTGGGCTCGGTGGTCACCCTGCTCGGGCAGGACGGCGAAGCGCAAATCAGCCCCGACGACTGGAGCCGCGCCTGTCAGACCATCCCCTGGGAAATCCTCTGCGGTTTCAAGCACCGGCTGCCCAGGGTGCAGCAACGGGATGCCAGCCCCCCCACAGCCTGATAAGCTGGCCGGGCCGCTGGAGAGGTGGCTGAGTGGTTGAAAGCGGCTCCCTGCTAAGGAGTTACAGGAGGCAACTTCTGTCGAGGGTTCGAATCCCTCCCTCTCCGTTGAACAACAACCGTTGCGATCAGGATCCGTCTGGGTTCTGATCGCTTTTGGCTGACTGTGGCCAGCAGGCGATCAGCCTGTCAAGAGCGCCGAGCCGACTCCGGTTCAACCGTGGCCGTACCGCTGAAGGTGCTAGCCCGGCCAGGCGCTGACGGGCCCGGCATGGCAGCCCCAGCCCTCCCTGGGCTCCACTGGGCCGCCCCTACTCCAGCCCTCGCGGCCTAGCCGGCCAGCGCCGCACCGGCTTCGAGCAGGCAGCGAGCAATGGCCGGCAGCAGGGCGGTGTCGGCGGCGGCCGCTTCCCCTTCCGCCATCACCACCAGCAGACAGGCCGGGCCGTGCGGCGGTTCGATGTAGGCCGCATCGTGGCGGGCCTGGCTCATCCAGCCGGCCTTGCTCCAGAGGCGGCTCCCCTCGGGCAGGGCCTCCCCCAGGAAGCCATCCACCTGATTCTCAGGATCCAGGGCCCGAGCGGCCGGATCGAGGGAACGCTGCAGCAGGCCCTGCATGCGCGTGCAGGCCGGGGGCGAAACCAGCTCCGAGGCCATCACCCCCTGCAGCAGCCGGGCCGTGGCCTCGGTGCTGAGGCGGTTGCGGTTGTCCATCCCTTCGCCATAAAAGATCCGCTCGCGGCCGAAGGGGCCATCGCCCCAGGTTTTCTGGCAGGCATTGCACCCCGCCAGCTCCGGCCAGTGCAGATCCTGCAACCAGCCGTTCACCAGCTGGCGCTGGCTTTCCCACAGCGGCCGATCTTCGGGCCGCAGTGCCGGACCGCTGGTGGTGCCACTGAGACGATCGACCACGTAGCTGGTGGCATCGTTGCTGGAGTCCTGGATCATCGCCGCCATCGCCCGGCGCAGTTCGGCCTCCTCCCGGAGCAGACCGCGCTGCAGCCAGGCCTCCGCCGCCACCAGATACACGAGCTTGATCACACTGGCCGGATAGCGCAGGCGTGCCCCTCCATGGCTGGCCCCGCGTGGGGGCGCAGACGACGCCGCGACGGCCGTGCCCGAACGCTCAACCAGCAGCCAGGTGATCGAGAGCGCGTCCGGCAACCACGGACGTCCCTCGGCCTCCAGCCGGCTCAGAAGCTGCGCCAGGGTTTCGGACATGGCCCGATCCGGGCTATAGAACGCCATCACGGCCGCAGCAGCAATGGCGAGATTAGGCACGCCTGACCCGGGCACTCCTGCGGCCCTGGAACTGCTCACTGCCGGCACGGTCTGGCGCCTGCAGGCGGCCATCAACGGCTACGAACGTCCAAGTGGCAGCAGCCTGGCCACCCAGGCCGGTGCCGGTCGGCATCTGCGCCTGCTCGATGAGGGCGCTGCCCCTCAGTGCCCGGCTCAGGCTGACGGTGCACCAATCGGCAGCGGCAGGCGCTGGGTACAGCTGCTGGAGGACGGTTACCGCTGCTGGATCAACGCCGGCGACCTGCTGGGTCATGCCCGGGCGATGCCGGCCCCACGTCCCCGGATTCTTGGTGAAGACCAGATCCGTGATCGTCTCGGCGACGTGATCGCCTGGGCCCTGGCGGCCCGAACGATCCCCAACCGCTACCTCTGGGGCGGCTGCCTCGGCCCGGACTTCGACTGCTCCGGCCTGATCCAGGCTGCCTTTGCCAAGGCCGGGGTGTGGATCCCGCGGGATGCCTACCAGCAGGAGCGCTTCTGTACGCCGGTGGCGGTGCGCCCCGGCCAGTTCAGCCTGCTGCGACCAGGCGATCTGATCTTTTTCGGCAGCCCCCAGCGCTGCACCCATGTAGGCCTGCACCTTGAAGGCGGGCGCTACCTGCACAGTTCCGGCGCCGCCCACGGCCGTGATGGCCTCGGCATCGACAGCCTCAGCCCCCGCAGCGAGGATCCGGTGAGCGTTCACTACCGCGCCCAGTTGCGGGGGGCCGGCCGGCTGCTGCGCAGCCATGACGGGAGCACGCTTGCGTAGCGTCATCAAAGCTCTGCCTTCCCCGCTGATGCCTGATCAAGGTGCGCCGGCCCTTTCCGTGGTGGTGCCCCTCTACAACGAGGAGGACAGCCTGGGACCATTGATCGAGCGCCTGCTCGATAGCCTGCGGCCGCTGGGGATCGCCTTTGAGCTCGTGCTCGTTGATGACGGCTCCAGCGACGGCACGCCTGCCGCACTGGCGCACTGGCGTCGCCAGGTGCCCGAACTGGTGGCCGTGCTGCTGCGACGGAACTACGGCCAGACCGCCGCCATGGCCGCCGGCTTCGCCACGAGCACGGCGCCGGTGATCGTGACCCTGGATGGGGATCTCCAGAACGACCCTGGCGACATCCCACTGCTGCTCGACACCCTGGCCCAGGGCTTCGATCTGGTCTGCGGCTGGCGCCGCAACCGCCAGGACAACACCATCAGTCGGCTGCTGCCCTCCTGGCTGGCCAACCGCCTGATCGCCCGCGTGACCGGGGTGCGCCTGCACGACTACGGCTGTTCCCTGAAGGCCTACCGGCGCGAGCTGATCGACGATCTGAACCTGTACGGCGAACTGCATCGGTTCCTGCCCGCCCTGGCGGCGATTGAAGGGGCGCGGATCAGCGAGGTGGTGGTCCATCACGAGCCACGCCGGTACGGCCAGAGCAAATACGGCATCGATCGCACCTTCCGGGTGTTGATGGATCTGCTCACGGTCTGGTTCATCAAGCGCTTCCTGACCAAGCCGATGCATGGCTTCGGCCTCTGGGGCCTGGCCTCGATCGGCGTGGGGGTGGCGATCAACCTCTGGCTGCTGGGCCTGAAGCTGGTGAGCCATGCCTCGATCGGCACCCGCCCCCTGCTGATGGTGGGCGTGCTGGCCATCCTGAGCGGCATCCAGCTGCTCTGCTTCGGCCTGCTGGCGGAGCTGCAGATGCGCACGTATCACGAGAGCCAGGGTCGGCCGATCTACCGGGTGCGCGAAACCCTGCGGGGCAGCGGCTGAACCGCAAGCGCGGGGGCGGCAACACGGCCGCGGAAGCGCTCCAGGGCCTGGGCCGCCACCAAGGCGACGGCCGGATCGGGATCGTGACGGCCACGGCGCAGCAAGGGCAGGGCGGCCCTCTGGCCCCAGTGGGCGCAGGCCTGCATCGCCAGCAACCGCTCCTGGCTGCCACCGCGCGACCAGCGCTCCAGCTGGGCCAGGAAGCGGACACGCTCGGCCGGCTGCTGCGGCAGCGGCGGCAGGGGAAGGGCCGTCTCTTCGGAGGAGACCGCAGGGGCCTGGTCCTCAGGATCGATCAGCCGAACGATCTGCTCACGGTTGAGGGCCGCGATGGCCGCGGTGTCCTGGCGACTGCTGAGCCGGGGCCGGGGCCGGCCCAGTAACCACAGAGCCAACAGCAGGGCCGAGCCGGCAGCGACGGAGAGCGTGGGGTTCATCCGGATTGAATTTTTATGTCGCCCACTGAAGCCCGATCCAGCCAGATCGGGGGGCCTCCTTACAGTACCGACGGTTGCTAATGGCTTTCGCCATGACTGGAGATTTCGCCGCCGCCTGGATGCCCTCGGTGTTCGTGCCCCTCGTGGGCATCCTGGGTCCTGCCATGGCCATGGCCCTGCTGTTCAACGTGATCGAAGCCCGCGACTGAGCGACCAGCCGCCCTTCCTTCACCGCCCCCTTTCGATCGCCACCATGACCGTGACCCCCGTCGCCGACCCGACCGTCGGCAATCTGGCCACCCCCGTCAACAGCAGCTACTTC
>JBEDHF010000086.1:0-9673 GCA_041174245.1 Cyanobacteriota bacterium | reverse complement strand
CTCCAGGCTCGGCCCCGCTGGCCGTGGCCGAAGCGTTGCTGATGCGCCAGTACGGCCCGCAAGCCGTCAGTCCGGGCCTTGCTGCCGCTCTGCTGCAGCCACTGGCTCAATTCCACTTCCGTGCTGGCACAGACCCGCAGGCTGCGCAGCCGCCAGGGCATCGGCCCGGGGCTCAGCTGCCTGCGGGCGGCGATCACGGCGGCCGCCGAGAGCCTGTCGCGCTCAGCGGTCAAGGCTTCGCAGCCAGGCGCCGATCCGACGGGCACCGGCCTCCAGCTCCTCGATCGGATGCACAAGGGCCAGCCGCACCCAACCTTCACCACCGCGGCCAAAGCCCTGCCCCGGGGTCAGGCAGACACCGGTGGCCGCCAGCAGCTCGGCGCAGAACTGTTCGTCATTCAGGCCCTGCTGCACCGCCACCGGCGGCAGGGCCAGCCAGAGGTACAGGGCCATCGATGGCCGCTGCACCGGCCAACCTTCGGCCTCCAGGGCGGCGGCCATCCGGTCGCGGCGTTGGCGGTAGACCTGCCGCAACTGCTCGGGCCAGTCCTGGGCCCCCTCGAGGGCGGCAATGGCGCCGGCCTGCAGGGCAAGGGATTGGTTGAAGTCCACAACGCCTTTCAGCTGGCGCAGGGCGCTGATCAGCCACTCGGCGCCGATGGCGAAGGCGATCCGATAGCCCCCCAGGCACCACCCCTTGGAGAGGGAGAAGAATTCAATGCCGCACTCTCGCCAGCGTGGATGGCGCAGCAGCGCCGGGGCCTCGCCGTCGATGGCCAGATCCACATAGGGGTTGTCGTGGGCCAGAACAATGCCGTGCTCGAGCGCCTTGGCCACCGCCGCATCCAGCCAGGCCTGCTCGCCAGTGGTGGCGGTGGGGTTGTGGGGAAACCCGAGCACCATCAGCTTCAGGCGTCGCCACTCGGCTTCGCTGATGGCCTCGAAATCCGGGCGGAATCCCGTGGCAGCGCTCAGGCCAAGAAAGACCGGCTCGGCCGAGGCCAGCTTCAGGCCTCCGAGATGGGAGGGATAAAAGGGATCGAGCAGCAGGGCGCGATCGCCGGGGTTGAGCACCGCCAGGGGCAGGTGGGCAGTGCCTTCCTGGGACCCCACCAGCAGCAGCACCTCCCGTTCCGGATCGACCTCCTGGTTGAAGCGGCGAAGGGCCCAGGCGGCGACGGCGTTGCGAAATGGCAGGGTGGCCCCGTGCAGGCAGTAGCTGCTGCTGGCGGGGTCCTGGATCGCGGCCTGCATCGCCGCCAGCGCCACAGGCGGCGGGCTCAGGTCGGTGGAGCCCAGGGAAAGATCCAGCAGTGGCGGCAACGCCGCGCCGCCCTGGGCGAGGCGTTGGCGGTAGGCCTGTTTGCGTTGATCGTTACGGGCAAAGACGCCGCTGCCGAGATCAGCGACCCGATCAGAGATGGGCATCGAGAAAGGCCTTGAGCTGGGGCTTGGCCATCGCCCCTTCATGGCGGGCCAGCTCCTGGCCATCCCGGAACAGGATCAGCAGGGGCAGGCCGGTGACCTTGTATTGGTCCCGGGTGGCTGGGTTGCCATCGGCTTCAAGCTTGCCCACCAGCAGCTTGCCGGCATATTCCTCGGCCGCCCAGCTCATCAGCGGCGCCATCAGCCGGCAGGGGCCACACCAGGGAGCCCAGACGTCCACCAGCACCGTGGTCGGAGCCTCCAGCACCTGGGCTTGGAAGTCGGCATCAGTGAGCTCGAGAACGGACACGCGGCGGGCGATGGCAAGGGATTGAGAGCTGATCCTATGGGTGACGCCGTGGGTGGTGGGCGCCGCGTCCAGGAGCGGCCCGTCACCGAGGCGGAGGTCGGTCCCTTCCCGTGCCGCTCAGCGCCTCAGAGCTTGTCGATCGAGCGCTTGAGCTCCTCGAGTTCAGGGTCGAGGCTGCGGACGCTCTCGAGCTGGCGCAGGGGCTGGGCACCGCCGAGGCTTGGCTGCACACCGCTGATCCTGCCCTTGAGGGCGGCGAGGTCATCCTCCACGTCGTTCCCCCCCTCCAGGGCGGCGAACTGGCTCTCGAGGTCGGCGCCCGCCAGTTCTGCGGCAGCCTGGGAACGGGCTTCCATCGCCTCCACCTTTTCCTCCATCCGCTCGAAGGCGGCCATGGCGGAGGTGGTGTTGAGGCTGCCGACGGCGTTCTGCAGCTGCTCCTGGGCCTGGGCCGCCTGGGCCCGGGCCTTGAGCATGTCCTTCTTGGTCTTGGCCTCGGCGATCTTTCCCTCCAGGGAGACGAGGCTCTTCTTGAGCGCGTCCACCTGACCGGCCTGGCTGCTCAGCTGGGTGTTGAGGGCCGTGGCGGTGTCCTGGCAGGTCTTGCGACGGGCCAGGGCCTCGCGGGCCAGATCTTCCTCACCCTTGCGCAGGGCCATCTCGGCCCGCTCGTACCAGGTGGTGGCCTGGGCGGTGGCCTGCTCGGCCTGGTTCTGGATCCGCTTCTGGCTGGCGATGGCTGTGGCCACGGCCTGGCGAAGCTTGACCAGATCGTTCTGCATGTCCTCCACCGACTGGTCGAGGATCTTGACCGGATCTTCCGCCCGGCTGATCACGGCGTTGGCATTCGCCCGCACGAGGCGGCCCAGACGGTCGAAGAAGCCCATGGAGGATGGTGGGGGCGCGCAAGGAGGCTAGCCAGAGCATGCCGCACCGCGACTGACCTCGCCACGCTGACCTCGCCAAGCTGACCTCACCAGACCGCCTTCGCCAGGCAGGCCTCGCCAGCTACCCTTCGCCATCCGGTCGTTGCCAGCCAGACGTCGTCAGGCAGCACCGGCCGGGCAGTCTTCCCCAGGCAGGCTGCGCCAGAGCGCGTGGTTTCACGGAGGTCCCAACCGGGAAGACGCCCGTAGCGTGGTGGCATGGCGATCGCTCCCTCCAATCAGACCCAGCGCCGTGGCGATGTTACGGTGCTGGTGCCGCCGCCGGCGCCGCCAGCGACTCCCCTGAGCCGCTGTCTCGGCCAGATCGAGCGACGCTGGAAACAGGAGGGGCACCTGGCCAGTCTCTGGCTGGCCTGGCCCCAGTTGGTCGGGCCCCAGCTGGCGCCGCACTGCCGTCCCCTGAGCCTGCGGGGTGGGATGTTGACGGTGGGGGCGCCGGCTGGGCCCTGGTTGCAGGCCCTTCAGTACAACCGGCACCAGTTGCTTGGGAGTCTGCGCGGCGCCGGTTTTGCCATCCGGGAGATGCGGGTGCAGCAACACCTGCCCCTGACCTTGCCGCCGCCGGCTGCGGAGGTGGAAGCCGCCACCTGGGCGGCCCATCCAAGCCGGGTGGATGTGCATGGCATGACCACCTGTCCCTGTTGCGCCAGGCCAGCGCCGAGGGGGGAACTGGACCGTTGGGGCCGCTGCAGTTTCTGTCAGCGGGATCAGTTCGCGGCTGCAGCGAGGGCCGCCCTGGCCCCAGGACCGCAGCCCAGCCCAACGCTCCCACCGAGATCGGGGGCTGCTCAGTAGCGCTCCGGTCGTGGCCGCTCCCATTCGCTCTGGCTTCCGGCAGCGATCAGGGCAGCCGCCCGTTGCTCGAGCAAGCGGCGATCCAGCCGCCAGAGCCGGTAGGGCCCGGCACTGGCCAGGGCTTGCGGCGCCAGCTGCTGCCAGTGGGGCAGGCCGGCGGTGTCGCAGTCAATCACCACCAGCACCGTCGGCTGGTGGTTGGGGGTGCTGGGCCTCTGGCCGCGCCGATGCTCCCGGCGCAGTCGATCGGCCAGATTCACCAGCCCTTCCGGTGTGATGCCTTCGTAGAGCACCACCTTGCGGCTGTAGAAGTGCAGCGAGGGCTTGAGAATGCCCACCATCGCCAGGGATTCTCCCGGCTGGATCCGCTGGCGAACCTCTGCGGCCATCTGGCGCACCGGCAGCCCGCGCACCCGATCGCCGAGGGCCCATCCCGGTTGCAGGGCCGTGAGCGTGAAGGCCACCATCGGCAGCTGCAGCAGCAGCAGGGCATCGCCTCGTCCCCGCCGTCCAGAGAAGGCCTCTGGGAGGGCCATGGCCGCCGCCAGAAGGGCGATCGTTGAGAACCAGATGGCAGCCATCGTCAGGACCGAGCTCGCCAGCAGCAGGCGAGCCAGGTCGGGAAGTTCGGTGGCCTGAATCAACGGCACCCAGGCCGGCGCAGCCCAGAAGATGGCCGCGAGCAGGGCGGCGAGCAGGGCCGTGGCCAGCAGGGCCGGTCTCCGGGCCCGATCGTCCCGGTCCGGGTCGAGCGCCAGGGCGATCAGCAGGGCTGCTGCCGGTGTCGCCGGCAGCCAATAGCTGGGCAGTTTCGTGGCGGCCAGGGTGAAGAAGGTCAGGATCACCAGCAGCCAGCAGGCGGCCAGTCGGGCCAGGGAGAGCTCCAGGGGCACGGGCTCCAGGGGGGCGCCCTGACCCCAGCGGCGCCAGGGCTTCAGGGCCAGAGCCCGGTGCAATCCCACCAGCAGCAACGGCGTGAAGGGGAAGCTGGCGATCACCAGCACCGGACCGAAGAACCACCAGGGCTGCAGGTGGTGGTTGACCACCGAGGTGAAGCGTTGCAGGTTGTGGTAGCCAAAGAAGCTGTCCCAGTAGGGCTTGCCTTCCACAGCCAGCTCCAGGGCATACCAGGGCAGGGCCACGAGCGCCGTGATCAGGAGCCCGGGCCAGGGCCTGAGCTGGCGCCAGTAGGCCAGAAACTGACGCTGGCTCCAGGAGAAGAGGGACAGGATCAGGGCGACGAGCACCAGGGCGACGGGCCCCTTGGCCAGCACGGCCAGGCCAAGCATCAGCCAGATCGGCAGTACGGAGCCGCCTCCAACGAGCTGGCGCCAGGCCAGCAGCACCGTGGCGCTGACCAGGGCGCTGAACAGGGCATCGCTGACGGCGAGACGGCCCCAGAGCAACACCAGGGGTGAGAGCGCGTAGGCCAGCGGGGCGGTCAGCGCTGGTGAACGCAGCGCCCGGGTCAGGGCGATCGCCCGTCCCTGACCGCTCGCTCCCAGGCGTTCCCGCGGCCGTTGGGGCCAGCGCAGCAAGGTGGCGCTCAGCAGTGCCATCACCGCCAGCACGGCGAGGGCGGAGGGCAAGCGGGCCGCCCAGGTGCCCAGCGGATCCCAGGAGGCCTGGCCGGGCATCAGGTAGCCCAGCCCCATCAGCCAGTAGATCAGCGGAGGCTTGTCGTAGCGGGGCAAGCCATTCACTCGCGGCGTCAGCCAGTCGCCGGTTTCGGCCATTGCCCGGGCAGAGGCGGCGAACAGGGGAGGCGTTTCATCCACCAGACCGGTGGCACCGAGCTGCCAGAGCATCAGGGCCGCGCCGATCAGCACCACCACAGCCAGGGTGGCGAGGGCATCGCGTGACGGTGGACGTCCTCCCCTCAAGCCAGACCAGCGATTGCAGCGAACCTATCGCTCGACAGGGCTGTTGAGCAGGTTGGGGGCCTGGATGCAGCACCGCTGCCATCGCCTGAACGGCCTGCGATGGCGCGAGCGTCTGTCGCTGGGGTCTTCAACTCCGGCCCTGACCGGCTTCGGCTGCCGCCAACGGCGGGCTCCAGAGCTGATGACGTCGGTTGATCAGCAGCACCGAGACCAGGGCCAGCAGGACCCCGAACCATTGCAACGGTCTGAGGCGCTCCTCCAGCAGCGCCATGGCGCAGAGCAGGGCAAAAACGGGGGTGAGAAAGGTGAGCGAGGTGAAGGCCGTCAGATCTCCCTGGTGGGCGAACCAGAAAAAGAGGCCGTAGGCCAGGGCGCTCCCCAGCAGGCTGGCGTAGGCCATCAGGGCCCAGCCGCCAGCTCCCCAGCTCGGCCAGGCCGGCAGCGCGCCTGGATCAAAGATCGGCGCCAGCAGCGCCCCCAGCGCCAGCGGCACCCCGCCCAGGAGCAGGTGCCAGCCGGTCACCGCCAGCGGATCGCTATGGCGGCTTGCCTGGCGGCTGAGCACGGTGCCGACCGCCATCGCCGCTGCCGCAGCCAGCATCCACAGCTCGCCATGGCTGAACAGATCGCTGCCGAGTGCCTCGGGCCCATCCAGCCACCACTGCCGCAACAACGGGGCCGGCAGGCCCAGGCAGAGGATGCCGGCCAGGCCCAGCAGCAGGCCGAACCAGCCGAAGGGATTGATCGCGTCCCCGTAGAGGGTGCGGGCCAACAGGGCCACCAGCAGCGGCTGGGAATCGATCAGCACCGAGCCCAGACCGGCACCGGTGCCGGCGAGGCCATGCACCAGCAGGCCCTGAAACAGCGTGGCGTCGACCAGGGTGAACAGCAGCAGCCAGGGGCGGTCGGATGGATCCACCCGCCAGTTCCGGCCCAGCAGCACCACCGCCATCAACAGCACCACCCCGGCCGGCAGCAACCGCAGTGCTGCCAGGCTCAGCAATGGGGCTCCATGGAGGAGTGGTTTCATCGCTGCCATCGCCGTCCCCCAGAGCGCGAAGGGCAGCACCATCAGCAGCCATCGCACCGGTCTGGGCAGAAGCTCGGGCATGTGGGCCTCATCGAGGCTTCTTTTTAAGATCCAGAGGCCCGGAACCGTCCGCATGCCCTGGCCCTTGAGCCGTCGCTCCCGACATCGCATGGCGCGGATCGCCATCGAGGGACCCATCGCCGCAGGCTGCCGCAAGCGGGTGCTGAAGGCCCTGCGCCAGATCGAGAAACGCCGCTTCCCTGTGCTGCTGCTGCGGATCGACAGCCCCGGCGGCACCGTCGGTGACAGTCAGGAGATCCATGCGGCCCTGCTGCGACTGCGTCAGAAGGGCTGTCAGGTGGTCGCCAGCTTCGGCAACATCTCGGCGTCCGGCGGTGTCTACATCGGCGTCGCCGCCGACCGGATTGTGGCCAATGCAGGCACCATCACCGGTTCGATCGGAGTGATCCTGCGGGGCAACAATCTGTCCGGTCTGTTGGAACGGATCGGCATCCGCTTCGAGACGATCAAAAGCGGTCCGTTCAAGGACATCCTGGCCCCCGATCGTGCCCTCAGTGCCGAGGAGCGGGCGCTGTTGCAGGCGCTGATCGATTCCAGCTACGACCAGTTCGTGACGGCTGTGGCCAGCGGCCGTGGACTCGAGCCTGAGGCCGTGCGCGCCTTTGCCGATGGCCGGGTCTTCACCGGTGCCCAGGCTCTGGACCTCGGTCTCGTCGATGCCCTCGGCGATGAAGACACGGCCAGGCGGCTGGCGGCCGAGCTGGCCGGTCTCGATCCTGAGAAGATTCGACCGATCACCTTCGGTGACCCTCCGAAGCGTCTGGCTGGTTTGATCCCCGGTCGCGCCATGCTCTCCTCCCTGAAGGCCCTCTGGCAGCAGGAGCTGGGCTGGAACGGTCTCCCCCTCTGGCTGTACCGCCCATGAGCGCTCCGATCGAACTGCGCGCCCTGCGGGGCGCCACCACCGCCACTGACAACAGCGTTTCGGCGATCACCGCCGCCGTCGATGAGCTGATCACAGCTCTGGTCGATCGCAATGGCCTGGTCGGGGAGCGCATCCTCTCGGTCACCTTCTCGGTCACCGCGGATCTGGATGCCTGCTTCCCGGCCGCGATCGCCAGGCGGCGACCCGGTTGGGACGGCGTCGCCCTGCTGGATTGTCAGCAGATGGCGGTCGCTGGTGATCTGTGCCGCTGCATCCGGGTCCTGGTCCATGCCTGGATGGCGCCTGAGCAGCCGCCGCAGCACCCTTATCTTGGCGAGGCAGCCCGTCTGCGTCCGGATCGGGCCGGCTCCTGACCCTGCCGGACCCCCTGGCCAGCACAGTCCCGCCAGCTGCCGCTCCGACCACTCGGCGGAGGCGCCGTGGTCGTGACTGCTGACAATGCCCTGGATCGACGCCTTGCGTTCCGATCCCTCCCCACACCCTCGTGATTCGATGCGATCACTCGTTCCTTCGCACCAGGAGACCGGCCCGTCTGGGCTCAGCCTGCGGAGATCCTCCCTGCGCCGGGCCCTGGCCGCTGCCGTCGTCACGGCGGCCACCACGGCCGGCTCGCTGGCGGTTGGCACGCTCTCTTCAGAGCCGGTACAGGCCCAGGGCACTCCGAGTCTGATGGAATTCCGCTGGGAAAACTCCCGGGATTTCCGCAAGCTCCAATACTTCATCACCAGTGCCCAGCGCCTGCGCCGTTCGGAGTACTACCTGCTGCTTCGGCCCAAGGATCGCAAGACGGCGATCATCAAACTGGCGGTGACCATCCCGTCCGATTTTGACGTTCAGATCAAGCCCAGTGACGTCAAACTCTGCTACATGAGCGAAGGCGGAATGCTCTCCCGAACCGTCTGCAAGGAAACGATTCCAGCGACGGTGGAAGTGACGAAAAATGCGGTGGAGATCTTCCCCGACCGTCCCGTTCCAGACAAGCGCCCCATTGGCGTCTACATGAACCTGTTCAACCCGTTCAGCATCGGGATGTACCAGTTCAATGCCATGGCGCAGGCCCCTGGCGATGTGCCGATCTCCGGCTACCTGGGCAGCTGGGTGATCCAGATCGATCCACCCGACTGACCGTCGCCTGATAGGTTGGCCGACTGACATGAATCGAGGAGCACAGCAACAGCCATGACGAAGCGGACCCTGGAAGGAACAAGCCGCAAGCGCAAGCGGGTCTCCGGTTTCCGGGTGCGGATGCGCAGCCACACGGGCCGCCGCGTGATCCGCACCCGTCGTCGTCGCGGTCGCGCCCGTCTGGCTGTCTGAGCCCCACGCCCTGAGGTCGCCCTCTGCCATGGCCCTACCCGGACAGCACCGGATCAAGGGCCAGAGGGCTTTTGATTTTCTCTACCAGCACGGTCGTCGACACCACGGCGGCTCGATGGTTCTCCGGATTGCGGAGGGCCGTCAGGCCCTGCTCAAACCCTGTGCCGGTTCAGCAGCCCCGAGTCCCTGGCGCTGCGCCGTGGTGATCAGCAACAAGGTCAGCAAGCGGGCGGTGCGACGCAACCGTCTGCGTCGTCTGCTTCATCGGCATCTTGTGGACACCCTGTCCGCGCTTCCCGATGAACGGATGACCTGGCTGCTGATCAGTCTCAAACCCGGCAGCGCCGACGCAACGCCAGCGGCACTCCTGGGAGAATGTGATCAGTTGTTGCAGCAAGCAGGTCTCTGTCCATGACGTCCTCCACCCCGGATCCGGCGGCTTCAGGCTCCACCCCCGCTTCAGGGGCGGTGTCATCCCCTGGCGCGCCCTCCCCGGGTCTCGCCGGTTCCGGCCTTGGTTCCAAGCAGGAAACCGTGTTCTACGAGGGCGGTCCGGCGCGGGGTGACCTGATCTTCAACCTGATCTTCGGCCTCACCCTGATCGGCATCCCCTTCGCCGTCGGAGCGCTGATCCGGGCGATCTGGCTGCGGTTCCGGATCACCAGCCGCCGCATCTCCGTCAATGGCGGCTGGCTTGGTCGCACCCGCACCCAGGTTGTCTACAGCCAGATCCGGGAGGTGCGAAGCGTCTCCCGCGGTCTTGGGTTCTGGGGGGACATGGTGTTGGTGCTCAGCGATGGCGCCAAGCTGGAGCTCCGTTCTGTCCCCCGTTACCGGGAGGTGGAGGCCTACGTGAACGAGCAGATCGCGGCCCGTGCCGGTGCAGCCTCCAAGCCCAGCAACGGCTTTTCCGTTCGCGAAGACCGCACGGCTGCCTGATGGTGGTGTTGGCGCAGGGGGATCGCGCTGCGGTCCGATCGCACTGACTGCCAACGATCC
>JBEDHF010000085.1:0-3060 GCA_041174245.1 Cyanobacteriota bacterium | reverse complement strand
GATCCACCACCAGCGCCCGCCCTGCCCGGGCGCTGGTGGTGGTGGATCCCATCGCTTGCATTCTGATCTTGATCAACTGCTGAAACGATAACAGTACGGATCCGTACCAGGCAAGTGGTTGCGTCTCGGATCGCCCGTTAGTCTGCAGCCCAGAGAATCCCCTTCAGGTGAGGCGGCTGGTGAGCGAGCAGGGCGAAGCAGTGGGCCAGCAAGCGGTCGCAGCAGGGGCTGGCGAGCCGGCGTCCCCCGCCCCGGAGCCCCTGCGGGGCTACCGCCAGCGCCTGGAGGCGGGGCGTCAGGCCTTCGGCCACCTGATCCGCGTCTGGCATGAGCGCAATGGCTGGTCCCATCGGGTTCTGCCCGGACTGGCGGAGCAGCTCGATCTCGGCCGCGTGCACAATTCCCAGCTCTCCAACCTGCGCAACGGCAAGCTGCCCTCGCCGGGCCCGGAGGTGTTTCTGGCGCTGGGGGCGATCAACCACTGGCTGCATGCCCGTGCTCCAGGCGGTCGCCTCGGCGCTGCTGAGCCCCAGCTGCTGGCGACGCCGGATCTGCAGCAGGCCCTGGAGGCCTCGGCCGTGGCCCTGCTCGATGACGCCGGCCAACCCCTGGGACCCGGCGCCCTGCTCGAGATCTTCGTGGGCCTGCAGCAGCCTCCCTCCGCCTTCGATCTGCGCATCTCCGAGCAGGAGGCACCGGCCCTGAGCGCCGCTCTGGCGGCTCTGTTCACCGCGGGGCTGCCCTGGCGCCACTGTGGCGACAGCCTGCTGGCGGCCTATCCGGCCGAGCGTCGTCAGCGCCGCGAGCAATTCGCCGATGTGATGGCGGGCCTCCGGGATTACAGCGCTGCCGAGCTCGATGCCGAGTTGCCGGATCTGCGTCGCACCCTGGCGGCCCTGGGCGTGGCTGGTGAGGACTCCCTCGGGGCCGATCAGTTTCTGGAGTTGTTGCGACAGAAGGGGCGTCAGCTGGCCGCTGGCCCTGGTGGTGACCTGGATCTGGCGGCTGCGATCCGCCAGGGCCTCAAGGCTTGAAGGCGGGCACGGTCAGATCCGGATGCTCCGGCAGCAGGGGATCGGGCGGGTTCACCAGACCCATCAGCAGCAGGGCGATGGCGGCCCGGGTGCGGTTGTGCACGCCGAGCTTCTGATACACCTCCTTCAGATGGGTTTTCACCGTGTTCACCGTCAGGTGCAGCGCGGCGCCCACATCACGGTCATTCAGCCCGTACACCACCTGTTGCATCACCTCCAGTTCGCGCTGGCTGAGTTGCAGGCCGCTCTCGTGGCGGCTGCCTACCACGCGGCTGGCCAGGTGGCGGTCGACATAGAAACCGCCGCGGGTGACCGTGCGCAGGGCCGCCATCGCCTGGCCGGAGCCCATGTCTTTTTCCAGCAGGATGCCATCGCTGTGGGTGGCCAGGGCCTGCTCCAGCAGCGGCAGGTTGTCGTGCTGCAGAAACAGCAGCGTGCGCAGATCGGGATGCCGAGCCTTGGCCGCTTCGACCAAGGCCAGACCCGAGCCCTCCTCGAGCAGCTGGGTGCAGATCAGCAGGGTGGGCAGGGTTTGATCGAGCTGCTGCAGGGCTTCCGCTTCGGTGGTGAAGGAGCCCAGCAGGTGATCGTTGGCGTTGCTGTCATCGCGGCCAGAACGGCCGAGCTCCGAGCGCACCCAGAGGGTGGCCAGAAGCCTGCTGTAGCAACAGAAGAGAATGCGCTCCTGTTCGAATAGGCGATCGAGCTCCTCACCGAGCTGGGCATGGGCTCGGTAGGTCTGAATGGCGTCCATCGCCCAGCGTTATGGCCTTCAGGCAGGGTAACGGGCCTCGCGAACTTTTTTCGCCAGGCCTAGAGCCCGCAGCAGCTTGATGTGCTGCCAGGTGATATCAAACTCAAACCAGCGCAGGCCATGGCGCGCCGAATGGGGGAAGGCGTGGTGGTTGTTGTGCCAGCCCTCGCCGAAGGAGAGGATCGCCACCCACCAGCAGTTGCGCGACAGGTCTGGGCAGTCGAAGTTGCGATAGCCGAAGGCATGGGTGGCCGAATTCACCAGCCAGGTGACGTGATACACGATCACCAGGCGCAGCGGGATGGCCCACAGCACCATGCCGAGGCCGCCGCCATGCACCTGGGCCGCTTCGCCATACCAGTAGAGCCCCAGACCGATCGGCAGCTGCAGCAGCAGGAACCAGCGATTCAGCCAGCGGTAGAAGGGATCGCGGAGCAGGTCGCCATTGAAGCGGTGCACCTCGCGCAGGGCCGGGATGTCGTGCAGCATCCAATCGCTGTGGGCCCACCACAGGCCGCGGGCCGCATCGTGGTGATCGTTGGGCTGGTCGGAATACTTGTGGTGATGGCGATGCAGCCCCACCCATTCGATCGGGCCGCTCTGGCAGGCCAGGGTTCCCATCAACACCAGGCCGCGTTCCACCCAGCGCGGCGCCGTGAAGCTGCGATGCGACACCAGGCGATGCAGGCCGAGGGTCACCCCCAGCACGGTCACCCAATAGAGAACGCCCAGGGCGATCGCCGCCTGCCAGCTCCAGAACATCGGCAGCAGGGCGAACACCGCACCCACGTGCATCACCAGCATGAAGCCGGTGGTGCCGGATTTGAATTTTTTCTGGGAGCGGGGCAGGGGTTCGCGTCGCTCCACCAGGCGGGCGCGGATGCGAGCCTCCTGGCGGTCGCTCAACCTCTCGCCATCTCCATCGTCGAGGCCCTCGACGGGATGGAGGGGAAGGCGCGCCGCAGCTTCAGTGACCAAGGAACTCTCCGTTGGGTGGCCAGGCTGGCTTCGCTTGGGGCGGGGGCGTCATCACCCCCGTCACCCCGTGGGATCACGGAGGGCGTTCTTGGCCTGGGTTCGGAGCATTTCAGGCTCCTGATGGAAGCGAATCTAAAGGTTCAGCAGGCACCATCGAGCCCTTCTGCCGCACGGATTGGCCTCCGGGGCTGTCGCCCCGGCTCCGGTTCCGGTGGCTGGGCGGTGGCGGCGAGCGCCTCGCCGCAGCGGTGGGTGATGGAATTGGGGAAGCAAGCAGCCGGCGAGCGGTGTGGC
>JBEDHF010000084.1:0-7397 GCA_041174245.1 Cyanobacteriota bacterium | reverse complement strand
TCAGTGCCCTGATCCAGCGGGGCGCCGAGGTGCGCTGCGTGCTCACCGAGAGCGCCGCCCGGCTGGTGTCGCCGGTGGCGCTGGCCTGCCTCAGCCGTCATCCCTGCTATCTGGATGCGGATCAGTGGAGCCACCACGAGCCGCGCCCCCTGCACATCGCCCTGGCGGAGTGGGCCGATCTGGTGCTGGTGGCCCCCCTCAGCGCCACCACCCTGGGCCGCTGGTGCCATGGCCTCGGCGACAACCTGCTCTCTGCCGTGCTTCTGGCCACCGAAGCGCCCGTGCTGGCGGCAGCGGCGATGAACACGGCGATGTGGTCGGCGCCGGCGGTGCTTCGCAACTGGGAGCAGCTGCAACAGCAGCAGCGGGTGCTGCCCCTGGCTCCTGCCTCAGGTCTGCTGGCCTGTGATCGCCGCGGTGATGGCCGCATGGTCGAACCGGCGCTGTTGGCGCTGGCGTTGGAATCGGTGCGATGGCGCGGTTGCCATCGCGACTGGCAGGGCCTGAGGCTGCTGGTGAGCGCCGGCCCGACCCGGGAGCCCCTCGATCCCGCCCGGTGCCTCACGAACCGCAGCACCGGCCTGATGGGCGTGATGATCGCCCAGGCGGCTCGGTTGCGCGGCGCCACGGTGGATCTGGTGCATGGCCCGCTCAGCGTTGCCCCGGAGCTGCTCGCCGGCTTGCAGCTGCATCCGATCGAGACGGCGGCCGAGATGCAGGCCGTGCTTGAGCGATTGCAGCCCCAGGTGCAGGCGATCGCGATGGCGGCTGCCGTGGCCGATCACCGCCGCTCGGCGCCGCTGGCCCACAAGCTCAGCAAGCAGGAGCTCGCCGCCAGCTGGCACCAGGGCTGGGAGCCGGTGCCTGATCTTCTGGCGTCCCTGGTGGATCGCCGCCGCCAGGGGCGTGATCAGGCCGGGATGGCAGACGCCGATCCGCAGGCGGCAGCGCTCTGGAGGGATCAGGTGATCCTTGGGTTCGCCGCCCAGAGCGGCGATGCGCTGGCCGCCGGCCAGGCCAAGTGGCAGCGCAAGGGCTGCGATCTGCTGTTCGTCAATCCGATTGATCAGCCCGGCAGTGGCTTTGCCAGCGCCCGCAACCAGGGTTGGTTGCTCGGGGCTGCCGCCGAACCGTTGCCGGTCGCTGAGGCCGGCAAGCTGGCGATCGCCCACCAGCTGCTCGATGCTCTGCTGGCTGTACGACCGCCCACGGCGGCCCGTCAGGCCGCCAGCGGGTGATCCGGAGCGTCGCCGTCGCGTTGGAGAAGATCCATGAAGGTGCGCAGCTGCAGCCGGGGGATGTAGGGCCAGCCGCCGCTGCGCTCCATGTTCTGGAGGAGGTTGAAGAGCTGGTTGCGATCGGCCGGCAGGCTGCCGCGGAAGGGGCCGTCCTGGATCGTGCGGTGCCGTTGCTCGAGCTGGCGCAGCACCAGCAACAGCGCGTCCGGTCGGCCGTCGAGTTCGGCGGCCAATTGATCCAGCTCCTGCAGCAAGCTGTCGAGGCGGTTCTGCTGGGCGGGATCGAGGGGGGACGGGGTCTGGGGATCGCTGTCCCCAGCGGTCCTGAGATCGGTCATTAATCGTGGGTGGCAGGCGGTGGTCGCTGGGACCGGTGAACAGGCCCGCAGGCTGATCCACCGGACATGGCCAGAAACGCTGCCGAAACGAGCGGCCCAGGCGCTCCCGCCTACAGGTTGTTGAGAGCCTTGTGATGCTACCCGGAATTCGCTTTCTACACCGGTAAGATCCGCTTCAGGCGCACCTTTGATCCCTGCCCGTGCGGCCCTTACCCATGCGTTTCCGTCCTCTGCTGGCCCTTGTGCTGGCGCTGTGCCTGTCCCTGGTGACCGCGTGTGGCGGTGGTGCCAAGGCTGTGGATCGGGCCAGCCTCACCTACGACGACATCCACAACACCGGTCTGGCCAACGATTGCCCGACCCTGCCGGAATCGGCCCGCGGTTCGATCGCCCTCGACGCGTCCGCCAAGTACCAGCTTCGCGAGATCTGCCTGCACCCCACCGAGGTGTTCGTGAAGGGTGAGCCCGCCAACAAGCGCCAGGAAGCGCAGTTCGTGGCCGGCAAGATCCTCACCCGCTACACCTCCAGCCTCGATCAGGTCTATGGCGACCTGACCGTCTCCGGCGACAAGCTCACCTTCAAGGAGCTCGGCGGCATCGACTTCCAGCCGATCACCGTGCTGCTGCCCGGTGGTGAGGAGGTGCCCTTCACCTTCGCCAGCAAGGAGCTCGTGGCTACCGCTGAAGGGTCGTCGATCACCCCCAGCTCCGATTTCAGCGGCCAGTACCGCGCCCCCAGCTACCGCACCAGCAACTTCCTCGATCCCAAGGGTCGTGGCCTGACCACCGGCTACAGCAGCGCGGTCGGTCTGGTGCCCGCTGGCGACGACTTCTCTGGTGAAACGGTGAAGAGCTACGTCGATGGTGCCGGCACGATGAACCTCTCGATCACCAAGGTCGATCCCAGCACCGGCGAATTCGCCGGCGTGTTCACCGCCGTTCAGCCCTCCGACTCCGACATGGGCACCAAGGCCGTCGTTGACGTCAAGATCACCGGCCAGCTCTACGGCCGTCTGGAAAAGGCCTGATCGGATCAGCCACCCGAGTCGGACCCTGCTCTGGGTCCGGCCGCTGCCTGGGGCCTTCGGGCCCCTTTTTTGTTGGCATCCAGTGCTCCTGGTCGCCGCTTCACAGGTGCGGATCCCACGGCCGTGGCCTTCAGGGCTGGGCCTGGGGCCCGTCTGGGAGAATCGCCGCACCGTTGTTTCCTTCCTCGATGACCACGATCAGCGCCGGCACCACCCCTGAGGGGCTGATCGCTCCCCACGGCGGCAGCCTCGTGGACCTGATGGTGCCGGAGGCCGATCAGGCGGCGGTGCGCGCCGGTGTCGATCGGGTCGTCGAGTGCAGCGATCGCAATGCCTGTGATGTTGAGCTGCTGGTTGTCGGTGGCTTCTCGCCCCTGCGCGGCTTTATGCATCAGGAGGATTACGACGCCGTCGTCAGCGGTCATCGCACCACCAGCGGTCTGCTGTTCGGCCTGCCGATCGTGATGGACACGAGCGATGCGTCGATCGCCGTCGGTGAACGGCTGCTGCTCACCTACCGCGGCCAGGAGCTGGCGGTGATGACGGTGGAGAGCAAGTGGGAGCCCGACAAGGCCCGTGAGGCCCAGGGGTGCTACGGCACCACCTCCCTGGAGCATCCGGCCGTGAAGATGATTGCCACCGAGCGCGGTCGTTTCTATCTGGGCGGTCGCATCCAGGGCCTGGCCCTGCCGCAGCGCGTCTTCCCCTGCCGCACCCCGGCTGAGGTGCGCCAGACCCTGCCATCCGGTCAGGACGTGGTGGCCTTCCAGTGCCGCAACCCGATCCACCGCGCCCACTACGAGCTCTTCACCCGCGCCCTCGACGCCACCAACGTCAGCAAGGAGGGAGTGGTGCTGGTGCACCCGACCTGCGGTCCCACCCAGGACGACGACATCGCCGGCGACGTGCGCTTCCAGACCTACGAGCGCCTGGCCGCCGAGGTGAACAATCCCCGCATCCGCTGGGCCTACCTCCCTTACGCGATGCACATGGCTGGCCCGCGCGAGGCGCTGCAGCACATGATCATCCGCAAGAACTACGGCTGCACCCACTTCATCATTGGCCGCGACATGGCCGGCTGCAAGTCGTCGCTCACCGGTGAGGATTTCTACGGCCCTTACCAGGCCCAGGATTTCGCCCGCGACAACGCCCCCGAGCTGGGGATGGAAACGGTGCCGTCGCTCAACCTCGTCTACACCGAGGAGGAGGGCTACGTCACCGCTGAACACGCCGAGGCCCGCGGCCTGCACGTCAAGAAGCTCAGCGGCACCCAGTTCCGGCAGATGCTGCGCGGTGGGGAGGAGATCCCCGAGTGGTTCGCCTTCCGCAGCGTCGTCGAGGTGCTGCGATCGGCGGCCTGATCGCCAGAGCCTGCTGAACGTCGCCGTTGCCGGAGGCGTTCTGTCGGCTTTTTCCTTTCGTCTGGAGCTCGGCCTGTGAACCGGCGTTGGCGCATCGTTGGCCTGGGAGCCCTGGTGGCTCCCTTGGCGCTGACCGTGCCGGTCGCCATCGTTGGCCTGAAAGCGGTGACAGGCCCTCGCCAGCACCGTGAAACGCCCAAGGCAACGCGCACCTTGCGCTACGGCGACTTCATCGCTGCCGTGCAGGCCAACGATGTTTCGCGGGTGCTGATCGCTCCCGATCGCAACACCGCCGAGTTGGTGGGGAACGATGGCCACCGCGCCATCGTTTACCTGGCCCCCGACAAGGATCTGCTCAAGACCCTCACCGACCACAACGTCGACATCGCCGTTCAGCCGAGCCTCGACTCGCCAGCCTGGCAACAGGTGGCCTCGACTCTGCTGAGACCTCTGCGCTGGCTGCTGGCCCCTTTCTGGCCTGGGCGCGGCTGAGGCTTGGTTGCTTTCGTAGCCTGGTAGGAGGCTTGTGATCCGGCCTCGGCGCGCCTGAGACCGGTTAACATTCCTTTACTGATGACCTTGGAGCGAGGACGGTGAAAAAGCGCTGGCGCAATGCGGGGCTCTACGTCCTCCTGGCGATCGTGGTGATCGCCGTTGGGACGGCCTTCCTGGATCGCCCCGATCCGGCCAATGCGCCGCGCACCATGCGCTACAGCGATTTTGTTGAGGCCGTGCAGGCCAACGATGTCTCGCGGGTGCTGATCGCCCCTGATCGCAACACCGCCCAGGTGGTGGAGAACGATGGCCACCGCGCCATCGTCAACCTGGCCCCCGACAAGGATCTGCTCAAGACCCTCACCGATCACAACGTCGACATCGCCGTTCAGCCCAGCCGCGAGTCCCCCGCCTGGCAGCAGGCGGCAGCGAGCCTGATCTTCCCGCTGCTGCTGCTTGGCGGCCTCTTCTTCCTGCTGCGTCGCGCCCAGGGTGGCGGCGGCAATCCGGCGATGCAGTTCGGCAAGAGCAAGGCCCGGGTGCAGATGGAGCCCCAGACCCAGGTCACCTTCGGTGATGTGGCCGGCATTGAGGGCGCCAAGCTCGAACTCACTGAGGTCGTTGACTTCCTCAAGAACCCGGATCGCTTCACCGCCGTCGGCGCCAAGATTCCCAAGGGTGTGCTGCTCGTCGGCCCTCCCGGTACCGGCAAGACCCTGCTGGCCAAGGCCGTGGCCGGTGAGGCCGGTGTGCCCTTCTTCTCGATCTCCGGTTCGGAATTCGTGGAGATGTTCGTCGGTGTCGGCGCCAGCCGCGTCCGCGACCTGTTCGAGCAGGCCAAGAAGAACGCCCCCTGCATCGTCTTCATCGACGAGATCGATGCGGTCGGTCGCCAGCGTGGTGCCGGCCTCGGCGGAGGCAACGACGAGCGTGAGCAGACCCTCAACCAGCTCCTGACGGAGATGGATGGTTTCGAGGGCAACAACGGCATCATCATCGTGGCCGCCACCAACCGTCCCGATGTGCTCGATGCGGCCCTGATGCGACCCGGTCGCTTCGATCGTCAGGTGGTTGTGGATCGCCCCGATTACAACGGCCGCCTGCAGATCCTCGGCGTCCACGCCCGCGGCAAGACCCTGGCCAAGGATGTCGATCTCGACAAGGTGGCCCGCCGCACCCCCGGCTACACCGGCGCCGATCTCTCCAACCTGCTCAACGAAGCGGCAATCCTGGCGGCCCGTCGCCAGCTCACCGAGATCTCGATGGATGAGGTCAATGACGCGATCGAACGCGTGATGGCGGGTCCTGAGAAGAAGGATCGGGTGATGAGCGAGCGACGCAAGCGTCTGGTGGCGTATCACGAGGCGGGCCATGCTCTCGTCGGTGCCCTGATGCCCGACTACGACCCCGTCCAGAAAATCAGCATCATTCCCCGCGGCAACGCCGGCGGTCTCACCTTCTTCACCCCGAGTGAAGAGCGGATGGAATCGGGTCTGTATTCCCGTTCCTACCTCCAGAACCAGATGGCGGTTGCCCTGGGCGGCCGCGTCGCCGAGGAGATCGTCTACGGGGCCGATGAGGTCACCACCGGCGCCTCCAACGACCTGCAGCAGGTGGCCCGGGTTGCCCGTCAGATGATCACCCGCTTCGGCATGAGTGATCGGCTCGGCCCCGTGGCCCTCGGCCGCTCCCAGGGCGGCATGTTCCTCGGCCGTGACATCGCCGCCGAGCGTGATTTCTCCGAGGACACCGCCGCCACTATCGATGAGGAGGTGTCGGAGCTCGTGTCCGTGGCCTACCGCCGCGCCACCGATGTGCTCACCCACAACCGTGCCGTGCTCGATGAGCTCGCCGACCTGCTGGTCGAGAAGGAGACTGTGGATGCTGAACAGCTGCAGGAGCTGCTGATTGAGCGCAACGTCACGGTCGCTGATTACGTCTGAACCCGATCCCGGTGCGGATGCGGCGGCTGCGGCCGCCGCATCTCTCCGGCAGAGCCTGAGGCTGGCTCCGGTCCTGTCGGTGCTTCGGGCCGATGACCCGATCACCCTGATCCCCGTTGTGGCCGAGCTGGCTGCAGCGGGGATTGTGCATGTGGAGCTCGCCTGGTCGGCGGCAGCCTCCTGGTGTGCAGGCGCCACGGCGCTGCGGCAGCAGTTCCCGCGGCTGCATGTCGGCGCCGCCTCGATCGTGCAGCCCGCAGCCCTTGAGCAGGTGGCGGCGGCCGGCCTGACCTATGCCGTCTCCCCGGTGCTCGATCAGACGCTGCTGCAGCGGGCCACGGCCCTGGGGCTGGCCTTTGTGCCTGGGGTGATGACGCCCACAGAGGTGCATCAGGCCAGGGCCTGGGGCGCCACGATCGTGAAGCTGTTTCCTGCCCGCAGCCTCGGCCCGGGCTACTGGGCGAGCTTGCGCGCCCCCCTGGCGGGGCTGCCCTTCTGCATCGCCGCCGGTGGGCTGGCGCCGGCGGATGTTCTGCCCTGGCTGGAGGCCGGGGTGGATGCGGTCGCCCTGGGCCAGTCACTGTTTTCAGCCGCCGGTCAGCTGGATCCGCAGCTGCAGCAGCAGCTCAGGCAGCTGCGGCGGCCCTGATCACCAGAGGCTGCACTGGCCCTGTTGACGTAGCAGGTGATCGGCGAGCACCAGCGCCACCATCGCCTCCACCATCGGCACCGCCCGCGGCAGCACGCAGGGGTCGTGGCGCCCCTTGGCGGCCAGGGTCGTGGCCTGACCGCTGGCATCGATCGTCTGCTGTTCCTTGCGGATCGTGGCCGTGGGCTTGAAGGCCACCCGGATCACGATCGGTTCGCCGTTGCTGATGCCGCCCTGGATGCCGCCGGAATTGTTGGTGACCGTGCGCAGCCGCCCGCCTTCGCTGGGCAGGAAGGCATCGTTGTGTTCGCTGCCCTTGAGCAGGGTGCCGGCGAAGCCGGAGCC
>JBEDHF010000083.1:0-4407 GCA_041174245.1 Cyanobacteriota bacterium | reverse complement strand
ATGGGGGCGTGACGAGTTGTCCCGGGCGCGGCCAGGTCGCACCGGCGGGGTCACAGTGGAAAGGTCTCCCCGTTGAGGCTTCAGCCATGTCGTCCCTGTTGACCTTCGGCCGCTGGATCGGCGATGCGATCGCCCATGCCTTCGGCAACCCGCGGGAGGAGGCCCTCACCCAGCCCCCTCTGATCGGTGTTCAGCCCTACCGGGACCAGCCCCGGCGCCGTTGACGCCCCGCCTGGGTCCCCCTCCAGGGACCCAGGCTCGGAGTCCAGGCTCCTCGCAGCCGCCTGAGCACCAGAATTCATGCACCGACACAACGGCCGATGACCCTTCTGCTCAGCCTGCCCAATCCGGCCGCCAATGCCGCTGGCCCCTTCGCCTGGTCGCTGCTGCTGGCGGCGGCGGTGGTGGTGCTGTCGGTGGTCCCCCTGGGCATCGGGCGCTCCAAGGCCGATTTCAGCCTCACGGATCTGCAGGCGCCGCGGGCAATGTTCGATCGCTTGCCCGCCTGGGGCAAACGGGCCAGCTGGGCCCACCAGAACTGTTTTGAAGCCTTCACCCTGCATGCACCGGCGGCGCTGCTGTGCGTGATCGCACCACCAAGCGCGGCGATCGCCGTGGCCGCCGCCTGGCTGCATCCGCTGCTGCGCGCCCTGTACATCGGCGCCTATGTGGCCAATGTGGCGCCGCTGCGGGGGCTGTGCTGGGCCCTGGGCCTGGCCTGCACGGGCGTGCTCTACGTCCAGGGTCTGACCACCCTGCTCAACGGCGCCGGCTGAACCGGCCACCCTGTTCAGGGCGCTGTGACCAAACCGAATCCAAACCGAAGCCCGGCCAAATCCGGACCGAACCGTGGCCCGCTTCGATGCAAAGGTTGCAGGCCCTGAAAAGGCTCAGTCGAAGAACATCAGGCTGACCACCTTGCCCATGTCCTCGGCGGTGCGGCAGCTGGCCAGCAGCGTTTCACTGTCGTGGAAGGCGAAGCAGATCAGTTGGTCACAGCGGCTGATGATCTCCTGATTGCAGAGGCTGCTGGCCAAGGGAAGCGGCAGCTCATCGTGTTCCGGCTTCTCCACCAGATGCAGCACCCGCTCCAGCTGATCGCGGGATTCACGCGGCTGACGATCGAGGCTCTGGGGCAGCAGCACGGTGATCTTGGCGGGATCCACCTCGAGCACACTGCGGATCACCGCCGCATTGACGCCCTGTGCTCCGGACGTGATCAGGCTGTGCCCCTCCTGGGCCAGGGATCGGGCCACCAGCTCGACCAGATGGATCGAAACCACGGGCACATGACGGCTGCCCAGCACGGCGATGCGGCGACGGCTCTTGTCCTGGAGCATCGCCAGCTCCTGGGCAAGGGTGTCGATCCGGTCCAGGGCCGGCACATCAAGGGACCTGGTCACCGGGCAACCACAGGGCTTTCTTGCAACCTAGCAGCGCCATTCAGGCTGGCGCCGTTCCTTCGGACACCGGCAGACCAAGACGCTGGAACAGACGATCAAACCGACAGTGCTCCTCCACCAGGCGCACCGCATAGGTGGCCTTGACCGATTCATGCAGACGCACATGACCGAAGGCACCCTCGATCACCTCGACCGTGGTGAGGGTGTCCTGTTCCACCTTCAACAACGGCACCTCAAGCTCCTCGGCCCTGTTCAGCAGCTGGGGCAACGGCTCACCGGCTCCCGTCAGAATCAGGCACTGGGTGGAGGCCTCCAGGGCGGCCAGCTGGATGTCGGTGCGATCCGCACCGGTGACCACGGCCATATTGCGGCGACGGCGGAAGAACTCCATCGCCGAGTTCACGTTCATCGCCCCGATCGACAGGTTTTCAACCAGAAGATCGAGGCGATCGCGGCAACAGAGCACCCGGGCCTCAAGCCGGCGGGCCAGCTCCTCCACAGTGACGCTGCGCAGCAGCGGACTGCGGGGCATCACCCCGAACACCGTCAGTCCGAGCCGTTCCAGGGCCGGCACCACCGTCGCCTCCAGCTCTGGGACCGCCTCAGGATCCACGGCATTGAGCACGACGCCGGCCAGCCGATCCCCCAGCAGCTCCTGGGCCTGCAGCAGCGCATCGACACTGCGGCTGTCATGCCAGAGGTGCACGAGCACCACCGCCGCCTCCAGGCTGCGGGCCAGCTGGGGCAGGCTGAGGCCGTAGAGCAGGCCCTCGCTGAGGCTGCCGGCGGCCTCCAGGATCACCTGCTCCGATGGCGCGGTGGCGAGCAGCTGGGCCTGAAAAGCCGCGAAGGCTGAGCCAGGCTCCAGATCGGCGGCCAGCAGCCGAGCCTCCGCCGTGGCCGGAGCCAGCTCCTGCAGCGAGGGAATCAGCTGATCGGCCGCCAGGCCGAGATTGGCGCCGATGAACTGGACATCGGCATCGAGCAAGGAAGCTCCAGCCTCGGCCTCCAGGATCGTGGCCAGAGGTTTGCCGAAGCGCAGGCGGACGCCCCGTTGGCTGAGCTGCCGTGCCAGACCGAGCACCAGTGCCGATTTGCCACTGAAGGGCTCACACGACCCGATCAGCAGGGGCATGGGCATGGAGCCACCTCAAGGCACTGTTTGGGCGCCAATGTACGAGCTTTCCGGCCTCCGGGGTGGTCCAGGGCGATGGGGGCCGAAGCTGGGACGCGATCGTCCGCCCTGCGCCATGGCCGTCCAAGCCCCCGCCGCCACCGCATCACCGCTGGCGGGCCGGCGTGTTGCCGTCACCGGGGCCAGCGGCCGTCTCGGACAGGCGCTGCTGCGGCAGCTGCATGCCGCCGGAGCCTCTCTGCTGGCCCTCACCAGTGGTCAGCAGCCGCTGGAGCTTCATGACCCCAGCGGCGCACCGATCCCGATCGAGACGGTGGCCTGGCAGTGCGGCGAGGAAGAGGCGCTGCAGCCCGTACTCAGCCGCTGTGACGTGCTGATCCTCAACCATGGCGTCAATGTCCATGGCGACGGCAGCGCCGCTGCGGTGCAGCGCTCGCTGCAGGTGAACGCCCTGAGCAGCTGGCGATTGCTGGAGCTGTTCGCGGCGGCGCCAGGCCACGACCATCCCCGCAGCCGCGAGGTATGGGTGAACACCTCAGAGGCGGAGATCCAACCGGCCTTCAGCCCGCTCTATGAGATCAGCAAGCGCCTGCTGGGGGAGCTGGTGAGCCTGCGGGCGCCGGCCCTGGCGGCCAAGGGCGTGCGGGTGCGGCGGCTGGTGCTCGGTCCGTTCCGATCGGAGCTGAATCCGATCGGCCTCATGGACGCCGACTGGGTGGCCGGGGCGATCGTCTGGCAGGCACAGCTGGGCCTGGGCCTGATCATCGTCACCCCCAACCCACTCACCTACCTGCTGATGCCCCTGGTCACCCTTTTGCGCTGGCTCTACGGCCGTCTGCTGATCCAGCGGCAACCGTGACGGCTGCGCTCAGCCCCGGTCGGTGAGGATTTCGCAGCCATCGGAGGTGACGGCGATCGTGTGCTCCCACTGGGCCGAGAGGCTGCCATCGACGGTGATCACGGTCCAGCGATCCTTGAGGGTGCGGCAGGCCTTGCTGCCGGCATTGAGGATCGGCTCCACGGCCAGGGTCATGCCGGGCCGCAGGGTGACATTGGGCAGATCGTCGGTGCGGAAGTTGAACACCGAGGGCTCTTCGTGAAGGTTGCGGCCGACGCCATGGCCGGTGTAGTCCTCGACCACGGCATAGCCGTGGGCCTCAACGTGGTCCTGCACCGCAGCGGCGATGTCGAGCAGGGTGTTGCCGGCGCGGATCCGGCTCAGGCCCTGCATCAGCGCCTCCTGAGCAACACGGCTGAGGTCCCGGGCGGCCTCAGAGGCGCTCTGGCCGACGCAGATGCTGACGCAGCTGTCGCCGTGGTAGCCGTCGAAGAAGGCCCCGGTGTCGACCTTGAGCAGGTCACCGGCCTGAATGACGCGGCGGGAGCTGGGAATGCCGTGCACCACCTCGTCGTTGATGCTGGCGCAGATGCTGGCCGGGAAACCGTGGTAGCCCTTGAAGCTGGGCACAGCGCCCATCTCACGGATCCGGGTCTCGGCGTGGCGATCGAGATCGGCGGTGGTCATGCCCGGCCGGACCAGATCGATGATTTCCCGCAGCACGGTGGCCACGATGCTGCTGGAGCGGCGCATGATCGCGATCTCGCGCGCCGACTTGATCTCAATGCCGCGCTTGCCTTTCTGAATTCTGGGCCCGGTGGCCGTGACAACGGGCTTGCGGCGCTCGGCGCCGGCCTGTCCCTGGGTGCTCGCCAGAAGATCCGCGAACAGGTTCATCGAATTTCAGAACGGACACCGTCATCTCAAGCTATCAATCACGACAGCGTCATGACGTCCTGATCGCCATGGGAGCGCCCTCGTCGGCACGTTCAGCCCTGCAGCGCCTGCGCGACAGCCACACCGCCCTGGCG
>JBEDHF010000082.1:0-9186 GCA_041174245.1 Cyanobacteriota bacterium | reverse complement strand
GTGCAGGCCTCCACGGATCTGGAGACCGTGGTCGAGCTGACACCGGAGCAGGCCCTGCTGGGTGAGCGAATTGAACTGACCCTGGCCGATGGCACCCTCGTGGAGGTGCGCACGCCGCCGCAGGCCGGGGATGGCTGGCGCCTGCGTCTGGCGGGCGTCACCCCATCCGGTGGCGACCATTTCCTGCATCTGCGCGTGCGGACCGAGGAGGGGCTGCGGATCGATGGTCTGCGGGTGCTCTATCAGCTCGATCTGCATCCGGCCGATGCCGCACTCGGTTGTTCGGCGATCGTGCCCACCCTGGCTGGTCCCGTGCGGCTGCAGGTGCCGGCCGGATCTTCCAGTGGTCGGCTGCTGCGCCTGCGCGGCCGGGGCCTCGAGAGTGGCAACGAACGCGGCGATCAGCTGGTTGATCTGCGCATCGTCATCCCCGATCCCCTCAGTGAGGCTGAGGAGGCCCTGTTCCGGCGGCTGCAGCAGCTGGCCGGTGACCCTGGCGCCCCGGCCTAGCTCGGCGCTTCGGCGCCCCTGGCCCCATGGCGACGATCCGCAACACCCTGCCCCCCTTCCCGGTGCGGATCCGGCATCGGTGGGACACTGAGGGAGTTCCCCTGCCTGTGCCCATGCCGGTCCACGTCCTGCTGTTTGATGCCGGCAGCGACAGCGAAGGCATCCATTCCCTTGAGGTGAGCGGACGCACGGTGGTGCTGCTGTTCGAGGACCGCGATGATGCCGAGCGCTATGCCGGCTTGCTGGAAGCCCAGGATTTCCCGATGCCGACGGTCGATGCGATCGATCGCGAGGAGATGGAGCGCTTCTGCAGCCAGGCCGGTTACGAGGCCCGCTTCGTGCCGGCTGGCTTCCTGCCCCAGTCCGCTGAGGATCGGCTGATGATTGCGCCCCCCGAGCAGAATCTCGATGTGACCGACTGGAAGGACCAGGCCGAAGCCGGGGTGCGCGGCCAGCCCAGTCAGGCCGATGATGGCCGTGAGAGTGACGATCGCCCAGGCCGTACGCCCGAACCGATCACCTCATCCGATCCGGCTCTTGAAGCGTTCCGGCGTCAGCTCGAGGGTCTGCTGTGAGCCAGGGCCTCCGCCCTGGAGGGCCCGAACCGAGCCAGCCAAGAGACGTTGATCGGGGCCATCTGCTCACCGAGCAGAGCCATCCCGCCAGTGCTGATCTTGATCAGCTCTCCACGCTGGAGCTGGTGGGTGTCTTCTGCGACGAGGACCGTCGTCCCCAGCAGGCTGTGGCGGCGGCAGCCCCGCAACTGGCGGAGGCGATCGAGGCGATCGCTGCCCGGCTGACTGTCGGAGGGCGGCTGTTCTACCTGGGTGCCGGCACCTCCGGGCGGCTTGGGGTTCTGGATGCCGCCGAGTGCCCCCCCACCTTCTGCAGCCCGCCTGAGCAGGTGCAGGGTGTGCTGGCGGGGGGAGCACCGGCACTCCTGCGCAGCTCCGAAGGTCTTGAGGATCTGGCGGAGGCTGGCATCGCCGATCTCCAGGCCCGTGGTTTTCAACCGGGTGATGCTTTGGTCGGCATCGCCGCCGGTGGCACCACGCCCTATGTGCTCGGCGCTCTGGCCTGGGCGCTGGAGCAGGGAGCTCTGGCGATTGCCTTGGCCTGTGTTCCGGCCGAGCAGGCCCCCATGCCCTGCACGATCGATCTCCGCCTGATCACGGGTCCAGAGCTGCTCACCGGCTCCACCCGGCTCAAGGCCGGTACCGCCACCAAGATGGCTCTGAACATCCTCTCCACCGGCGTGATGGTGCGCCTGGGCAAGGTGCACGGCAATCGGATGGTGGATGTGGCCGTCACCAACAGCAAGCTCGAGGATCGCGCTTTGCGCATCCTGCGCGATCTTGCCGCGGTGGAGCGCGATCAGGGAGCGCTGTTGCTCAAAGAGGCGGGTGGCTCCGTCAAGCGGGCCCTGTTGATGGCTCTGCGCTCCTGCACAGCCGAAGCGGCATCGGCGGCGCTTGAGCGTCACAACGGCCGTCTGCGGGCGGCCCTGGCTGAAGGGTCTCAGCCTGCAAACGGTCCCCAGTAGGGGGCTGTGAACAGATCGAATTTGCGGCGGCTCTCGTCGCTCACCTGCTCCTTCGGGGTCATCAGGGCATAGCGCAGGGCGCTGTGGGCCTTGCTGGCGGGACGCTCCTGGCCGATCCGCTCGGCGGCAGCGCGGACCACCCGCTGGGCCAGGGCGGCATTGGCGTGCAGGTTGGCGATCACCATCTCCACCGTCACCGACTCGTGCCCTTCGTGCCAGCAGTCGTAGTCGGTGACCATCGCCAGGGTGGCGTAGGCGATTTCCGCTTCCCGTGCCAGCCGCGCTTCGGTGTGGTTGGTCATGCCGATCACATCGGCGCCCCAGGAGCGGTAGAGCTGGGATTCGGCCCGGGTGGAGAAGGCCGGCCCCTCCATGCACAGATAGGTGCCGCCCTGATGCAGGCTGCGTCCATCGGGCATCAACGGTCGAGCGGCCTCGACCAGGAGATCGCTGAGGACCGGGCAGAAGGGATCAGCGGCGGTGACGTGGGCGACCAGACCATCGCCGAACAGGGTCAGGGGCCGTTGATGGGTGCGGTCAATGAACTGATCGGGCACCACAAAATCAAGCGGTTGCAGCCCTTCCTGCAGCGACCCCACAGCCGAAACCGAGAGGATCCAGCGCACGCCCAGCGAGCGCATCGCCCAGAGGTTGGCCCGGTAGGGCACCACTGTGGGCATGTGCGTGTGGTGGCGTCCATGGCGGGCCAGGAAGACCACCTCCATGGCGCCGATCCGCCCCAGGCGCAGGCTGTCGGAGGGAGGGCCATAGGGCGTGTCGATCGCGATCTCCTCAATCGCCTCCAGGCCCTCCATCGCGTAGAGACCGCTGCCGCCGAGGATGCCCAGCCGCGCTGTTGCCAGCATCGCGGTGTTGGTGCTGTCAGCGCTCGCGCCGGAGGCAGGGGAGGTGCTCATGGCCGGGAGGTCGCGAAGGCTGCCGTCACCGTTTTACCGCAGGGGTTGATACTGTCCGCATGTTGCCGATTCCGCGATGACCAAAGCCCTGATGGACACCGATGCCGGCCAGATTCATCTGGAGCTGTTTGACGCCGACGCCCCGAACACCGTCGCCAATTTCGTCAAGCTGGCCAAGGATGGCTTCTATGACGGTCTTGCCTTTCACCGCGTGATCCCTGGCTTCATGGCCCAGGGCGGTTGCCCCAATAGCCGGGAAGGATCCCGCGGCATGGCTGGCACCGGTGGCCCCGGCTACCAGATTGATTGCGAGATCAACGCCAACAAGCACAAGGCGGGCACCCTCTCGATGGCCCATGCCGGCAAGAACACCGGCGGCAGTCAGTTCTTCCTCTGCCATGAAGCCCAGCCCCACCTCGATGGTGTGCACACGGTCTTCGGTCACACCGATGATCTGGCCGTCGTTCTGGCCCTCAAGACCGGCAGCCGCATCAACAAGGTGACCATCAGCGACTGAGCGATCTGAGGCTGAGAGATCTGAGGTTGAGGGATCTGTGCCTGAGCCTGAGGCGGCGACGTTTCAGGCTCAGTCGTTCCTCCCCAGCGAGCCATTCGCTTGCCGGCCCCCTCAAGGGAGCCGGCTTTTTGTTGGCCCTTTTTGTGGGCGGCTTTTTGTTGGCGATGACGGGCGGGTCGGCGTCTGAGCGGTCAACTCCAGCGGATGAAGGCGCCTGGATCCAGTGCTGGGATCACCAGAGGGCGACCGGAGAGTTCCGCCAGGGGCCGCTGCAGGGCCTCCAGGGCATTGCCAGGGTGGGTGCTGTGCTGCAGGTCGGGAGCGAGCAGCAGGCTCACCTCTGCTGTGCCGGGCCAGGTCGCCATCCGACGCAGCAGCTCGGTGAGCTCCTGGCCGGCCAGCGTGCCCCCCTGGGCAGCCGTCACCAGAACGGCCAGCGGTGGTTGGTTCAGCAGGGCCAGCACGCGGCTGTGGTCCTCGCGCTCCAGCTGCAGGCGGGCCCCCTCGCAACGGCTGCGCAGGTCGCCCCAGTGCTCTGCTGCCCGGATCGCCAGCGACTCGGGGTCCAGGAGGCCCGCTGTCGGTCGCCAGGACAGAACGGCGGTGAGGCCATCGCTGTTCTGATCGAGCAGGTGGCCGAGCTTGGTGCGTTTGGTGCTGAGGTAGGCCGCGTTGTGTTGCGAGGCATCCATCACCAGCGGCACGCGATCTTCCACCTGCAGGCCGTAGCCCCCCAGGCCTGCGATCTTGCGGGGGTTGTTGGTGATCAGGCGCAGGCGATGCACCCCCAGGTCACTGAGAATCTGAGCGCCCACGCCGTAGTTGCGGAGATCGGCCGGGAAGCCGAGATGTTCATTGGCCTCCACGGTGTCCAGGCCACCGTCCTGGAGGCTGTAGGCCCGCAGTTTGTTGATCAGGCCGATGCCGCGTCCCTCCTGTCGCAGATAGACGACCACCCCTTCGCCTGCGGCCTCGATCATCCGCAGGGCCGCTTCGAGCTGCGGTCGGCAGTCACAGCGCAGGGAGCCGAAGGCATCGCCGGTGAGGCATTCCGAATGCACCCGCACCAGCACAGGACCCTGGGCCTGATCGGGTTGCCCTTTGACGATCGCTACATGGTCGGCACCGTCGAGTTCGTTCTGGTAGCCGATCGCCCGGAAATCGCCGAAGGCGCTTGGCAACTTGGCCTCAGCCTGACGGCGCACAAAGCGTTCGGTGCCGAGGCGATAACTGATCAGATCGGCAATGTTGATCAGCTTGAGGTTGTGACGGCGGGCGTAGTCGACGAGCTGGGGCAGCCTGGCCATCGAGCCATCGACGTTCTGAATCTCACAGATCACGCCGGCCGGATAGAGGCCGGCCATCCGGGCCAGATCCACCGCGGCTTCGGTGTGGCCGGCGCGTTTGAGCACACCGCCAGCCCGGGCCCGCAGTGGAAAGATGTGCCCGGGCCGGCGCAGATCGGAGGGCCTGGTGTCGGGATGGATCGTGACCTGAATCGTGCGAGCCCGATCCTCGGCTGAGATGCCGGTGCTCACCCCCAGTTCCGGGCCGGCATCCACCGACACCGTGAACGCCGTCTGATTGTTGTCGGTGTTGCGGTCCACCATCAGGGGCAGCTCGAGCTCGTCGAGTCGCTTGCCCTCCATCGCCAGACAGATCAGACCCCGAGCTTCGGTGGCCATGAAGTTGATCTGCTCGGGCGTCGCGAACTGGGCGGCACAGATCAGATCGCCTTCGTTTTCGCGGTTCTCGTCATCGACCACCACGATGCAATCGCCATTGCGAATGGCGGCCAGGGCTTCATCGATCGGATCAAAGACGATCGTTGCAGCGGCAGTGCTGGGGTCGGAGAGGGTCACCGGGAGCGGCGGCGGGACGGCCTGGACGGGCAGCCAGGCATGGAGCCTTTATAGAGCCCGGTACGATCGATCGTTCAGGAACTTTGGGCATGGTCCAGCAGCGGGTCGCCGTCATTGGCGCCAGTGGTTACGGGGGTCTGCAGACCCTGCGTCTCCTGGCCGATCACCCGCAGCTGAGGGTCACCTACCTGGGCGGTGAGCGCAGCAGCGGTCGGCGCTGGAGCGAGTTGGTGCCCTTTCTACCCCTCGCCGGTGATCCGATCGTCCAGAGCCCTGATCCGGAGGCGATTGCTGCCGCTGCTGATCTGGTGGTGCTCAGCCTTCCCAATGGTCTGGCAACGCGCCTGGTGCCCGATCTCCTGGCCCGCGGCCTCAAGGTGGTGGATCTCTCCGCCGACTATCGCTACCGCTCCCTGGATCAGTGGCGTGAGGTTTACGCCTCTGAGGCCCGGCAGCACCCCCGCGATGACGCGGCACTCTGCGCCGAGGCCGTCTACGGCCTGGTGGAGCTGGAGCAGGAGCGGATCGCGGCTGCTCGGCTCGTGGCAGCGCCGGGCTGCTTCCCCACCGCCAGCCTCCTGGCGCTGACCCCGTTCCTGCGCCAGGGCCTGATTGAAAGCAGCGGCATCATCATCGATGCCAAGACCGGCACCTCCGGCGGTGGTCGTGCGGCCAAGGAGCACCTGTTGCTGGCGGAAGCCTCGGAAGCGGTCTCTCCGTACGGCGTGGTCGGCCACCGTCACACCAGCGAAATCGAGCAACTCGCCGCCCAGGTGGCCGGTCAGCCGATCCAGCTGCAGTTCACGCCGCACCTGATGCCGATGGTGCGCGGTCTGCTGGCCACCGTCTACGCCCGCCTGCGCGATCCCGGCCTCACGGCAGAGGATTGCACCACCCTGCTGGAGGTGGCCTACCGCCATTCCGAGAGCGTTTCCGTGCTTCCGGTCGGCACCTATCCCTCCACCAAGTGGGTGCGTCAGACCAACCGGGCCCTGCTCTCGGTGCAGGTGGATCAGCGCACAGGCCAGCTGATCGTGATGTCGGCGATCGACAACCTGGTCAAGGGTCAGGCCGGCCAGGGGGTGCAATGCCTGAATCTGATGGCCGGTCTGCCCGCCTCACTCGGTTTGCCGCTGCTGCCCTTCTACCCCTGAGCCGAGGCCACCAGGGCCACCGCCAGGGGCAGGATCCGGTGTTCCTGCACCTGGATGCGGCGACTGAGGCTGGCGTGGTCATCGCCGGGAAGCACCGGCACGGCAGCCTGCACAAGAATTCGGCCGCCATCGACGGCTTCATTGACCAGGTGGGCGGTGCAACCGGCCAGGGTGACCCCGGCGGCCAGGGCCTGGCCCACCCCATCGAGGCCCTTGAAACTGGGCAGCAATGAGGGATGGATGTTCACCAGCCGTTCCGGGAACGCTGCGATCAGCCTGGGCGTGACGATCCGCATCCAGCCGGCCATCACCACCAGATCGATCGCCGCCTTGCGGAAACTGGCCACCAGGGCTTGATCAAGGCTGTCGCGGTCTGGATGCTGGCGGTGATCGTGCAGTTCCGTGGTGATGCCCAGCCGCTGAGCCCGGGCCAGGGCGCCGCAATCGGCGTTGTTCACGGCCAGCAGCACCACATCCGCCTGCAGCTCGCCGCGGCGGCAGGCCGCCACCAGGGCTTCGAAGTTGCTGCCCTCACCTGAGGCCATCACCGCCAGCCGCAGCCGCCTGGAGCTGGCCAATGGTGCGGAGAAGGGTGGCGTCGGCCACTGGATCGATCGGCTTTGATCGCTAGGGTCTGACAAAGCGGGCATCGCCTCATGTCCCACTCTCCATCCTGCCAACCGTTCTGCGGGAGCTCGACCTTCTCGAAGCCGCGCTCAAGGATCTGGGCCTGACGCCGCTGCTGGGCGGCCATCTGCAGGGATTCGCAGACGATCACCAGCCGGTCGACCTCTCGGTTCGCCTCGCCGATGGTCAGCCCCTCGGCTGGCGGCGCCAGGCCGATGGCGCCTTGGTCCTGGTGGCTGATCTGCAGCGCCTGGGCCGCTCCCGTTCGCTGCGCCCGCTGATCGGTGCGATCACCCGGCGCTATGCCGCCCGGCTGGCCCTCAGGGAGGCCGCCAGCTCCCTGGCCGGGGCGCGGGTTCATCTCTCCGTCTGAAGGTCTGTCGCCGTGGTCGATGTTCATCTCGATCTGCGTCAGCCGCAGAGCCATCGCCTCACGGTTCGGCTGCGACTGCAGCCGCGGCAACGGCAGCTGCGTCTGCGCCTGCCGGCCTGGACACCGGGCTCCTATCTGATCCGTGACTACGTCCGCCAGCTGGAGTCGTTGCAGGTGCTTCAAGCGGGGGTGGTCCTGCCGGTGCGCCGTCTTGAGCCGGCCACCTGGCAGGTCGCGTGCGAGGGGGAGCAGGAGCTGGAGATCCGCTATGCGGTGATGGCCACCGAGCTGAGTGTGCGCACGGCCCATCTCGATCAGGACCATGGCTTCCTGCCCCTGGCGGCCGTTGTGCTGGAGCTGGAGGGGGAGCGCTGGTCGCCCCATGCCCTCACCTTGGCGCTGCCCCAGGGTTGGCAGCCCTTTCTGCCCCTGCCACGTCTGCAGGACGGCCGCTGGCTGGCCGCGGACTTCGATGCCCTTGTCGATGCCCCGCTGGAAGTCGGTCCCCATCGGGCCCAGACCCTGGAGGTTCTCGGCGTCCCCCATCGCTGGGTGACCTGGGGGGATGGCGTCGAGCCCGTCGACTGGCTGCAGCAACGCCACCCGAACCTGTTCAGGGATGTCGAGGCTGTCTGCGAGGCCTGCTGCAGGCTGCTGGCGGTTTCCGCACCCGCCAGCGCCGACTATCTGTTCGTGTTGCACCTGCTTGAGGAGGGCTACGGCGGTCTCGAGCACGACAACGCCAGTGTGCTGGTCTACGGCCGATCAGGGTTGGAAACGGCCGATGGCTACCGCCGTTTCCTGCAGCTGGTGGCCCACGAATATCTCCATCAATGGAATGTGAGGCGCCTCAGGCCCCAGGAGCTGGCGCCGATCGATTACCACCGTCCGCAGCTGGTGCCTGGGTTGTGGTTTGCCGAGGGGGTGACGAGCTATCTCGATCAGTTGCTGCCGATCGCCGCCGGTCTGTTTGAGCCGGCCACGCTCCTGCAGGACCTGGGCGACGATCTCAGCCGCTACCGGCTCACGCCTGGGCGAGGCGTTCAATCGCTGCAAGACAGCGCCACCGAGGCCTGGGTCAAGCTCTATCGGGCCGATGCCTACGCCGCCGACAGCCAGGTCAGCTACTACCTCAAGGGAGCGGTGCTGGCCCTGGTGCTCGATCTACACCTGCGCCGCCATGGCCAGGCCCTCAGTGTGGTGTTGCGCGATCTCTGGCAGCGTCTCGGACGCTGGGGGCGCGGCTACGGCAACGACGACCTCGTTCAGGCCTTTTCGGCCCAGGCGCCCGATCTGTCCGAGCTGCTGCCGCGATGGCTCAGCAGCCTCGAGGATCCTGATCTCGATGGCTACCTGGCGGATGTCGGCTTGATGCTGCAGCCGGACATTGGCAGCGAGCCTTGGCTCGGTCTGGTGGCGCGATCGGAAGGGGCGGGGCTGCTGGCCCAGCGGGTGCACCGCGGCGGCCCCGCAGAGGCGGCTGGCCTTGTGGTGGGCGATGAACTGCTGGCTCTGGATCAACGGCGCCTGCAGACGCCGGAACACCTGACGAGCCGTCTCAGGGCTGGTGAGGCGCAGGAGCTGCTGATCGCCCGTCGGGGCTCGATCCGCTGCCTGAGCGTGCGTTCGCTGCCACCGCTGCCGAAGCGCTGGCAGCTGCGGCAGAACCCAGAGGCGTCAGAG
>JBEDHF010000081.1:0-2998 GCA_041174245.1 Cyanobacteriota bacterium | reverse complement strand
GGCCCTCCCACCCTTTTGGTGCATGCCGCCGATGATCCCTGGGTGCCTGCCGAGGCGGTGGCCTCGGTGGCTGAGGCAGGAGCTTCTCGGCGCCTGCAGGTGTGTCTGACGGCTGCTGGCGGGCACAACGGTTTCCATGGCGCGGGGGATGGACCCCTGGGCAGCTGGAGTGATCGGCTCACGCTCCGGTGGCTGGAGCAGCTGGTGGGCCAGGCTGAGACCAGGGCAGGCGCTTGAGGATCCAGGGGGTGATGGGCATCCCGCCGATCACGTGCTCATGAACGATGCGCTCGATCCGCTCGGGCGTCATGGCGCCGTAGACGATTCCCTCTGGCCAGATCAGCAACACCGGCCCTTCGCTGCAGATGCGGAGGCAGTCGGCCTTGGTGCGCAGCACGATGCCTTCGGGGCGCCCTGGATCCTCCAGCCCCAGCTCGCGCACCAGGGTTTTGAGCCGTTCCCAGCTGGCAGCACCGAGCTCTGGATCTGGGCAGCACAGGGCTTTGCGGGGGGTGGCGCAGAGCAGCAGGTGGTGCGAGATCACGCCGGCAGCGCCGCCGGGGTTTTGGCCGTCAGCCGGGCTGCAGCTTCACGCACCGCCTGACGGCTCCAGGCGTCCACGGCCAACACGTCGTCTAGGGAGGGGTTGGCGCTGAGGTCGGCCCTGTGGCGATCACACACCCCGTCGATCAAGCGCGGGATATCGAGGAAATGGATCCGCTCCTCGAGGAACAGGGCCACGGCCTGTTCGTTGGCGGCGTTCATCACCGCCGGCATGGTCCCACCGGCGCGGCCAGCGGCGTAGGCCAGCTCCATGCAGGGGTATTTGGTGGGGTCGGGGGCGCGGAAGCTGAGTTGGCCCACCTCGGTGAGATCCAAGCGCCGCCAAGGGGTTTCCAGGCGCTCAGGCCAGCTCAGGCAATAGAGAATCGGCAACTTCATGTCGGGCCAGCCCAGCTGGGCCAGCACGGAGGAATCGGCCAGCTCCACCATCGAGTGGATGATCGATTGCGGGTGGATCACGATCTCGATGTGGTCGTAGTCGAGGCCGAACAGGTAGTGGGCTTCGATCACCTCCAGGCCCTTGTTCATCAGGCTGGCGCTATCCACCGTGATCTTTTTGCCCATGCTCCAGTTGGGGTGGCTGGTGGCATCGGCCACGGTGGCCTTGGCCAGATCGGCGGCGTCCCAGTCGCGGAAGGCACCGCCGCTGGCGGTGAGCTGGATGCGGCGCAGGCCCGGCGTGGGGGTGCCGGTGCTCAGGCGTGCCGTCTCGGCATAGGGCGTGCCCTGCAGGCACTGGAAGATGGCGGAGTGCTCCGAATCCGCTGGCAGCAGGCGTGAGCCGCTCTTGGCCAGCTCAGGCAGCACCACCGGCCCTGCGGCGATCAGGGTTTCCTTGTTGGCCAGGGCCAGATCCTTGCCAGCGCGAATGGCCGCCAGGGTGGGCAGCAGGCCCGCGCAGCCCACGATGCCCGTGACCACCAGATCCGCCGTGGGCCAGGCGGCGGCGGCGCAGAGGCCATCGGTGCCGCCGAGCAGTTCTGGCAGCCGTGCTGGCCGGGCGGCGGGCTCAAGGGCTTCCAGGCGCTCACGCAGCTCAGCGAGCTTGTCGGGATTGGCCAGGGCCACCACCTCGGGGGAGTGGCGGCGGATCTGCTGAACCAACAGCTCGAGGTTGTTGCCGGCCGTGAGGGCGACAACCTGGAAGCGATCGGGAAATTCCTCGGCCAGCTCGAGGGTCTGGGTACCGATGGAGCCGGTGGATCCCAGCACGCTGATGGCTTTCACGGCGGGGTCCCTGTAGGTTTCGGCGCTCCAGTTTCCCATCGCCCCTGCCGGCAGCCTGCGCCCTGTGGATCTGGAACCTCGCCTGCTTTACCGCGACCCCTATTTGGCGGCCTTCCACAAGCCTTCCGGGCTGCTCAGTCAGCCTGGCTTGGGGCCCGATCTGGCCGATTCGCTGATCACCCGGGTGCAGCGGCGCTGGCCCCAACTGCGCCTGGTGCACCGCCTGGATCAGGGCACCTCAGGCTTGTTGCTGCTGGCCTTTACCCCCGAGATCCACCGCCAACTCAGTGCTCTGTTTGCCGAACGCCGGGTGCGCAAGGTTTATGGGGCGCTGGTGGAGGGGCATCCGCCGGCCCGGAGCGGGTGCATCACCAGCCCCTTGGCCAGGCTCAGCACCCGGCCGCCCCGCTACGGCCCCGTGCCCGAGGCGCAAGGCGGTAAGCCTGCCCTGACCCATTGGCGCGTGCTGGAGCGCCGCTGGGATGGCCAGGGCCAGCCCGTGGCGCGGTTGCTGCTGGGGCCCCGCACCGGCCGCTCCCACCAACTGCGGGTGCATCTGGCCCAGCTTGGCCATCCGATCGTGGGTGATGGCCTCTACGGATCGGCGCCCCCAGAACCTGGTGTAGCCCGGTTGGGCCTGCATGCCTGGGGCTTGCGCTTTTGCCATCCCGCCACCGGGCGGATGCTGCGGCTGCGCTGCCCGCCACCATGGGACGAGTTCATCGGGCCGTTGGCGGCCCCGTTGCCCCATGGCTGATTGGCCCGGTTTGCTGCAGCGCTGGAATTTCATCGAACGGGCCAAGCTGGAGCGCCAGCTCTGGGATGCCTTTGAGGGCGGCCAGGATCTCGAGGCCCTGGTGGCCGAGTGCCGCCAGGCCGTGAATGCCGGGGCCAGTCAGCGCGCCTTCCAGCTCGAGGTGTGGCAGACCACCCTGGAGCGGATCCGCAAAATCGAGGGGATCATGCGGGGCCGTCAGGCACCCGATGGCCAGGAGGCGCCTGCCCGCTCAGCGGAGAAGCCCTAACAGGCGAGCCGGTACAACAGCCTGCGCCAGGGTTTGATCCCTGCGGGCCAGGGCTGATTAGTCGATCGGCACCGCCTTGCGCACGCCGCCTGTGGGTGGGCCGTTGCGGTCGGTGCCGGGTGCCCAGTGCCGCAGCTGCAGGCGGTTGACGGGATCGAGGCTCATGGTCGTGCGCCAGCCGC
>JBEDHF010000080.1:0-5865 GCA_041174245.1 Cyanobacteriota bacterium | reverse complement strand
TTGCCCGCGCGCGAAGCGGGCCCGCCGTTGCCCTGTCCGGCCCGCCAGCCCGAGATCAGCAGCTCCCTAGCCAGGAGCAACCACACCGCCCAGAGGGGAAGGCCGATCAGATCCGGACGCTGGATCGAGCCAAGCCAGAGCAGCGGTGCACTGATCAGAATCTTGTCGGTGAGGGGATCGAGGCGCGCTCCCCAGACGGAGCCGCCGCCACTGCGTCGGGCCAGCCAGCCATCAGCGGCATCGCTGAGGCCTCCGAGCAGCAGCAGCACCCAGGCCAGCGACCACCAGCTTTGGCCCAGGGCCAGCAGCAGTGGCAGGCCGATCACAGCGCGAGCGACCGTGAGGGCATCGGCCAGGCGCCGACCAAAGGCAGGCCGCCACAGAACACCGGAACGAACGGAACGATCACGGGAAGCCATGGCAGACGGTGGCGCTCTCGCCAGTCTCCCTGGCAGGGGTGCAGCCAGGGCTGTCAACAACGCCCGCCGCTTTCACAATGAAGGGCAGCCCTCGGAGCGCTGATCGTGTCCCGACTGACGCAGCAGACCGTTGCCACGGTGATGTCCCAGCCCCTGCTCTCGGTGCGTGCCGACACGCCGCTGCAGGAGGCAGTGCAGCTGATGAGTGAACACCACATCAGCGGTCTGCCGGTTCTCGATTCAGGCGGAATGCTGATCGGTGAGCTCAGTGAAAAGGATCTGATGGTGCGCGAGAGCGGTTTTGAAGCCGGTCCCTACGTGCTGCTTCTCGATGCTGTGATCTACCTGCGCAATCCCCTGCAGTGGGACCGCCAGGTCCATCAGGTGCTGGGCAACACGGTGGGCGATGTGATGGGCTCCCATCCGCACACCTGCCGCGAGGGTCTGGCGCTGCCGGCGGCGGCTCGCCTGCTGCACGACAGCAGCACCCAGCGCCTGTCCGTGCTCGACCCACAGGATCGGGCCATTGGCGTGCTCACCCGCGGCGACGTGGTGCGGGCCCTCGCAGCGGAAGCCGGCTGACGCTCGGATGCGCGAGCAGGGCTCAGGGAGCAGGAGGAGGCAATTGCGGCGGCGGCGGCGCCACGTTGGGGCGGGGAGCCGCCTGAGCGCCGCCGCTGGCGGGAGGGACAGCCACACCCGCTGAAGCCGCCGAACCGCCGCTGCCCGAAGGGCTGCCGCCGTTCAGGCCATCCGCTGGCAGCGCCGGTGGCTGGCTGGCCTCGGGCAGGGCCTGTCCGTCTTGAAGGAGCAGGGGTGCGGGTAGATCGGCAGGAAGGGGCAGGGGCTCCAAGCCATTGGTGTTGCCATCGGGACGGCGAATGGCCTCCTCGATCTCGCGCAGGGCGGTCGGATCGGCGGTGATCGGCGGTTCCCGCAGGGGCGAGCGCAGAGCCAGCCGGCTGGGATCAGGGCCCTGCTGCGGCGCCCAGATCAGGCGGGCCAGCGGTTCAACGCCCTGTTCCATCAGCCGGTTGAAGCCGGCCAGAGCCCGATCGACCAGGGCACCCCCAAAGGCCTGACTGCATTGGAGGGGATTGCCGCAGCCAACGCCGCTGCGATGGGGGGTGAGACTGGCCAGCAGCTGCCCCTGGAGGGGCACCGGTCGGAGGCTGAGCCGCAGCATGTAGGGGACATGCACAAAGCTGGTGGCGCCTCCACTGATCCAGTTGGCGTCCTGATCATTGAAGCCTTTGCTGCCGGGAATGATGAAGCGGCTCTTGGAGGCGTGGTCGGGCATGTAGGCCGCCACCAGACCCCGGCTTCGCGCCAGGGCGCGGGTCTGCTCGAGCGTCAGACCGTCCTTGGTCATCAGGACCTCGATCCGGCCATCGGGACGCAGACCGATCAACATCCGGATCCTGGGCAGGTAATAGCGGATCTGCTGCCCCATGCTGATGCTGTAAGCCCCCTTGTAGGCGGGGGGAGGGGTCTGCAGGTCGTTGTAAATGCTGTGCAGACCACCGATGAACGTGTCGAACTGGCGGGCCCGCTCCGCCGTCAGTTCCCCGAATCCGAAGGACACCCGGCCGTCATGGCCAATGCCGATGAAGGCACGTTGACGCGAGGCCGTGCGGTTGCGGCCGCGCCAGACGCGGCGTCCGAGCTTGAGGTCGCCCAGCGGCACCGTGATCTCCTGGCCGCCGGCGGTGACGTGCCGTTCGTACATCGGTCCGGAGACAAAGGCGAGGGCGCCACTGTCGGCATAAGCCTCACGCTCCCGATCCCAGCCTTCAAACAGATCCACCTGCACCCGACGGGGATCGAAATCGAGCACGAAGCTTTCGGGGGCTTCGCTATAGCGGAAACTGTCGCCAGCCGAACGCAGCACCGGCACCTGGGTGCTGGTTCCCGAAGCCGGCTCGGGACTGGGTGGTGCAAGCGCAACCAACAGACCGAACACGCCGAGGGGCAGGGCGAGCACAAGCCAGCGCTTGCGGCGCCAGAGCGAACGACGATCGCGCTGACGTGGTCTCGGCGTCGCCAGGCCCCCATCCGAGCCCGAGGCTGTGACGCGGCGGCGGGGCTTGGTGCTCGTCACAGCGTGGCGTCGAAGGGCAGAGAACAACGAGGCAAGACCAAGGTCGGGGCGAGGGAAACAGCCTCTGGCGGGAAGCCGTCGCGACAGGGATAACCGTCAGTCAGGGCCGACGTTGCCTACGCAACGGAAGCAGAACACTGACCCTGCCAATTGGGTGGCGATGGCCAAGGGTTGGCGATGGCCAAGGCGTTGCGGTGGCGTAGCCGTTGCTGTGGCAGAGCCGTTGCTGTGGCGGAGCCGTTGCGCGACAACGCGAGCTCAGCAGCGAAAGAAAAGCAGACGGAACCACGGGGGGCAGGATCAGCCGTCAGGAGCCTGTCGGCAGGTGGGTGGAGGCAGCAAACAACGGATCAATCCACGCTCATGGCAGACGGGCGCTCCTGTCAAGGAGCGCACCCAGAGCCAGCCGCTCATGTGGCCGCAATCGAAGCCCGCACCTGGGACCAGGGGCTGAGATCGAGATCGGGGAAAAAGACGGGAAGGTAAGCCAGATGGGCCTGAACCACACAATCAGCCACGCCCCATCGCTGCCCGACCAGCGGCTCCCCAGGCACCAGCAGAGGATCGAGCACCCCCATCAGCCGGGTGAATTCCCGCTCTCGGCTGGAGGGCACGAACAGCGCATTGGAGAGCGTGGAATTGGCGAAAAGCACCCATTGCATGGCCAGAGCCCGCTCTGCCGAATCCGCAAACTCCCGGGCGTGCACCTCGGCGAGATGGAGCAGGATGGCGCCGCTTTCAAACAGCTGCAACGGCGTGCCATCGGCAGCCACAACGCTGCTGTCGACCAGGGCCGGCACCTTGCCGAAGGGATTGATGCTCAAGAAGGGCTCGGTTCGATGCTCGCCGGCCTGAAGATCCAGCTCGGCCCAGGTGTAGTCGATGCCTTTCTCGGCCATGTACCAGCGGGGCATCGAGGCGCGGCTGCGCTGGCTTCCGTAGAGCGTCAGGGTCATGAATCCTGGCGGCTTGAGGCATCCGCTCGACCATCCTGCCGCCCTGGTCGGCTGATCCCAGACCAGACACCCTGCTCCAGGCGGCGGGCGTGACGGACCTGCCGGGGCAAACCGAGATAGACCCACAGCCAATGGCCCTCGCTGCTGAGCCAGCGCCAGCGGCGGTAAAGCCTGGGCACGCCCTCGAAGTGATCAAGAGCCGGCCATCGCTCCCGGCCCACGCGGTAAAGCTCACCGATCAGGTGGCCGTCTCCAGGCACCGCCATCGGGAACGGACCGAGGTCATGGAGAACCAGCTGGTCCAGCCTGGTCTCCCCGAGGAAGGGGGATCCGGCCAACTGCTGATGGTTGGCCTGTCCACGCTTGAGCGTGCCGTACACCAGCAACAGGTCCGAGCCCGAGTCATCGGCCATGGCACAGGTCAGCGCCCGCTCAGCAGCAAGGGGAATGGAGCAGGGACCGTTCGGGAGCGCACCAGCCCTGCGGATCTGTGAGCGATTCTGACCCAACGATCGGCCCCGATCTGAGCAGCACCCGAGCGCGTGCGGCCTCTCGGCCATGAAGCCAAGACGCTGCAGATCCGCGCAACGATCAGGTGCAGGCGGCCTGGGGGTCGAGGATGGGGCTCCATTGCGAGAGGCCTGCGTGGCCCGGCGACGCCTTCAGAAGCAACTGCCCTCGGAAACCCGCCGCTGGATCCACCAGACCCTGCATGGCCTGGAGCGGCTGCAGCGTTTCGAAGACGCCTACGCCCTGCGGATGGAACTGGCGGATTGGGTACTGGCGGAGGAGAACGGCCCCAGTCCAAGCAATCTGACGGTGGAGGCCCTGCTGCACCAGCAGCATCCCGATCAGGATCCGCTCGTTCTGGGCTGAAACAGCCGCCAGCGTCAGAGCTGGCCGGGATAATGCAGGCCTTCCCCTTGCCGGCCCTGCCGTACCGATCGATGACCCAAGCCCTGCTGATCGCTCTTGTTGGCTCCCTGGCCCTGATGGCGTTGATCGTCAAACGGCTCGACAACGCGCGCTGAGCAGCCACCCTCTCTGAGTTCAGAGGCAGGGATCCGAGAGCCCCAGCGTTGCCGCGGCCTGCATGGGCAGGTCGCCGAACGGCCAGCCAGGCCGATCGCCACATCAGCCACAACACGAGGCTGGGCGTGACGGATCACCCCTGGACAAAGCCTCCCAACGGGGAACAGCCCAACGCGGCAAGGCCAACGCGGCCCGGTCCAACGCGAGAAGCAACAACGCGGAATGGAGCCAGACGACAAGGAGCGGAGCCAGACGGCAAGGAGCGGCGCCAAAGCGCATGACGGAGCGCGCCCCGGGGATGCACGAAAGAGACCACCGACAACAGACAGCAATCCAATAAGAAAACTTGATGCCATCGACAAAAGTTGATGCAAGGTCTACGGTAGAGAGATCGGTGACGCCGAGATCCCTTCTCTCCCTCGGCAGGCCGCCCCATGGACGTTCTCGATAGCCAAGGCCTGAACCTGGCGACTCTGGAGCCCTACGACGCCAAACCCAGCCACTCCCTGGTCGGCAGCCTCGCCCCCAAAAGCTTCCATTCCCTGGCAGCGTTCGACCTGGCTGCAGGGCCTGAGGTGATCTCGATCCAGGCAGTCCTGACCGGCGAAACCGCCATCCGCACCGATCGCATCGCCGCAAGCACAGCAACAACCACCTCACTCAACAGCGGCGACAGCATCACGGGCTTTGTCAACAGCCGCGGCGATCACGACTGGCTCAGGGTGCAGCTGACGGCCGGCAGCCGCTATCTGTTCAAGCTGAACCGCCTCAGCGGCCCCCTTGATCCCCTGCTGAGCCTGCGCAACAGCGCCGGCAGCTTGATCAGCGAGAACAATGATGCCAATGGCGGACGTAACTCCGAGATCATCTACACAGCGAGCAGCAGCGAGACCTACTACCTCGATGCGGGCGCCAACAGAAACAACAGCACGGGGCAATACCAGCTGCTGATGTCCCAGCTGGTCATCGACCAGTACGCCGCCAACACCAGCACCACCGGTGTCATCACCGACGGCGGCAGCGTCTCCTCCACAATCGACAGCAACGGCGACCACGACTGGTTCCGGATTGCCCTGACCGCCGGCCGCAGCTACACCTTCAACCTCAACCAGGTGGTGGGAAGTCAGGGACTCGCCGATCCCCTGCTCGCCCTGCGCGACAGCAGTGGCGTGTTGCTGACCAGCAACGACGACGCCAACGGGAGCCTCAACTCCCAGATCAACTTCACCGCCACAAGCACCGGCACCTATTACCTCGATGCCGGTGCCTATGCCGACAGCGGCACAGGGCAATACCAGCTGCTGATGTCCCAGCTGGTCATCGACCAGTACGCCGCCAACACCAGCACCACCGGTGT
>JBEDHF010000079.1:0-7263 GCA_041174245.1 Cyanobacteriota bacterium | reverse complement strand
ATCGAGGGGATCGATGTTGCGCCAATAGGCGCGCAGCATGGCCGGGTAGGAGAGCGTCTCTGGATCAAAGCGCACCAGCACCGCCTCCTGGTGACCGGTGCCACCGGCGGACACCTGGCGGTAGGTCGGCCGTTCCAGGCGTCCGCCGCTGTACCCGCTGATCGCCTCCTTCACACCTGGCAGGGCTTCGAGATCGTGCTCCAGGCACCAGAAACACCCCCCCGCCAACACCGCCTCGGCCACAGCGGCACGGGCTGGTGCCACCGCGACCGTGAGCAGAAGCAGCACCGTCAGGCAGGCCGCGAACAGCCGTGGCACCAGCCTGGCCATCAGCCCGGCAACTCCGCCGCCGCAGCGAGGGACTGGCCCGATGCGGTGATCTGATTGAGGATCGCGTCGGCCGCCCGGTCGGTCACACCGGGAGCGCCGAGCATCGTCTTCAGCCGTTCGTAGCCGGCCAGCATCTCCCGGCGTTCGGGACCATCGCGCAGCAACGGTTCCGCCACGGCCACGATCGAGGCTGGCTCGAACGCATCCTGCAGCAGTTCAGGCACCAGGCGCTGATCGAGCACCAGATTGACCGGCGAGATGTGGGGCACGTTGAACCGGAGCACATGCTCGGCCACAAAGGCGGTGACACGGCTGAGGCGGTAGCCCACCACCTGGGGCACCCCCCGCAGCGCCAGCTCGAGATTGACGGTGCCGGATTTGGTCAAGGCCAGATCGGCGGCAGCACAGAGGGCATCCTTCAGAGCTGAGGCCTGATCAGCGGCAATCACCCGGGCTCGTACGCCAGCCGCCTGGAGCTGCTGCTCCAGTTCAGGCTCAAAACCGGCGAGACCAGCCGGCACCAGCACCTCGAGGTTCGGCTGCCGTCGTTGCAGCTCCGCCGCCGCCGCCGCCAGGGGCGGCAACAGATAGCGGATCTCCTGATGGCGAGAGGCCGGCATCAGCAGCAGCACCGGCGCCTCGGGGTCGAGACCGAGCTGCCGGCGGGCCGACGCGCGGTCCGGCAGGTTCTGGAGCGTATCGATCAAGGGATGCCCCACCCAGGTGACCTGGGCACCGCGGGCGGCATAGAAGCGCGCCTCTTCCGGGAAGATCGCCAGGATCTGATCGGTGAAGCCGATCAGCTGGGTGCTCTTGCCCTCACCGAGACGGAACGCCCACTCCTGCGGAGCGATGTAGTAAGTGATCGGCAACGCCGGCAACCGCCGCCGCAGGCGCTTGCCCAGACTGACATTGGCGCCCATGTAATCGATCAGCACCAGGCCATCGAGGGGGTGCTGACGCAGCCAGCGCTTCAGGCGACGTTGGAGCTTCAGGGTGGGCAGGATCAGGGGGATCGCTTCCCAGAGGCCGATCGCACCCATCGGCGCCGTGTTGGCCAGCAGCTCGGCGCCAGCCCGCTGCATCCGCTCACCCCCAAGGGCCACAACCTCAAGCTCCAGACCGCGGCGGGCGGCCTGCCGATGCAGGGCCTCCACCAGCAATCCCCCCTGGAGATCTCCGGACACCTCACCGGTGCTGATCAGCAGGCGCACCATCAGCGCTGGGCCGGCAGTGGTCCCCGGCGGCCCGGAGCGATCGAGGCGTCGAGGAAGTCACACAGCACGCGACCGGCCTCCAGCAACTCGAGTTGACGGGCCTGACGCAGGGCATCGGCGATCACCAGGTCCCCGCGATACAGCAAAGACCAGAGCTCCTGAAGCTGCCGCACCTGGGCGCCTTGATCCCGATCAGCGAGGCCACTGCGCTTGAGGCCGATCCTGTTCAGTCCCCGCAGACGGCCGGGATGACCCTCCACAATCGTGAACGGGGGCACATCGCGATCGATCCGGCTCATGCCCCCCACCATCGCCAGGGTGCCGATGTGCACGAACTGGTGGATGCCGAGCACACCGCCGATGATGGCCCGGTCACCGATGACGACATGGCCGGCGACGGCCACGCCATTGGCGATCACGATCCGGTCACCCAGCAGGCAGTTGTGCCCCAGATGACTGCAGGCCATCAGCAGGTTGCCATCGCCGATCCGGGTCTCCTCACCCTCGGCGGTGGCACGGTTGATGGTGACGCACTCGCGGATGGTGTTGTCATCACCGATCACCACCTCGGTGGGATCGCCGGTGTACTTGAGATCCTGGGGCTCGAGGCCGATGCAGGCCCCTGGAAACACCTGGTTGCCCTGGCCCATCCGCACCCGGCCATCGATCACCACATGGGGACCGATGCGGGTGCCGGCCCCGATGCTCACCTCAGGACCGATGACGGCATAGGGACCGACCACCACACCATCAGCCAGCTCAGCCCTGGCATCAACAACAGCGGTGGGATGGATGGAGGGGGGCACACGCAGATTCGACATCGGTTCAATCGACCAGGGAGAACATCAGCTCTCCCGAGCAGACCAGCTGACCATCAACGGTCACCTCGGAGTGCACCTTGCCGAAGCGCTGGCGCTTGAGACTGATCAGCTCGCAGGTGATCAGGAGCTGGTCGCCTGGCACCACCGGGCGCCGGAAGCGAACGCCATCGATGCCCGCAAAGACGAACAGCCCCTTCGGCAGATCGGGCATCTGGGTGACGATCAGGCCGCCCACCTGGGCCATCGCCTCAACGATCAACACCCCCGGCATCAAGGGCCGACCGGGGAAATGCCCCTGAAACTGCGGTTCGTTGAGGGTGATGTTCTTGATCGCCACAGCCCGCTTGCCGGGCTCATGGGCGATCACCCGATCCACCAGGGCGAAGGGATAACGATGCGGCAGCAAGCCCTGGATCTGCTCAGAGGTGAGCACGGCAGCACCGGACGTGGGAACGGACTCAGTCAAAAGGTTCAGATCAGGACGGGGAGGCGGCCATCACGTTGGCCAGAGAAGCGGCCAGGGCCGTGTGCAGTCCGTGGGAGCCGCGGTAGGCGAACACCTGGGCCTGGGGCAAACCTGCCAGGGCGAGATCGCCGAGCAGATCAAGCAGCTTATGGCGCACCGGTTCATCAACGAAACGCAGTGGCGGGTTGAGCCAGTGATCCCCATCACAGACGAGGGCATTATCCAGAGCTCCACCCTGGATCAAGCCGGCAGCGCGCAGCTGCTCCACCTGCTCACGGAAGCCGAAGGTCCGCGCTGGTGCCAGCTCCTGCACGAAGGCCTCAGGCGTGAGTGTGAGGGAAAAGAGCTGACGACCGATGGCCGCCTGAGGGAATTCAATCGCCGCTGCCAGCCTCAGGGCAGCACTGGGCAGCGCTGTGACGAAACCGTTGCCCTGCTGACAGGTGATCGGTTCCGTCAGGGCCGGCAACGGTGGCCGCTCCCCCAGAGATTGAAGTCCGGCCTCAGCGATCGCCTCGACCCAGGGCAGGGCACTGCCATCCAATAGGGGAATCTCTTCGCCATCGAGCCAGAGCTCCAGATCGGTGAGGCCGGTCCCTGCCAGGGCAGCAAGCAGATGCTCCACCGTTGCCAGCCGCTCCTGGCCAAGACGCAGAGCGGTGCAGAGCTGGGTGTCGCTCACCTGGGAGGGATGGAGGCGCTGCAACCCCAGGGCAGGACGGTCGAGCCAGCCCACCTGGAAGCCCCCGGACTGGGCGGGAACGAGACGCACCGTGGCAAGGCCGCCGCTGTGGAGGCCGACACCACGACGCTCGACACTGGTCGCCAGGGTCCAGGCCTGGCTGTAGTCCGTGGGCCAGAGCATCAGAACTTCCAGCCCACCCCGAGGTTGAAGCGCCAGTTGCCACTGAGGTCCTGGCTGGCCACCTCAAGCCGCAGCGGGCCGACCGGCGTGGTGACGATCAGGCCGGTGCCGATCGAGAAGCCCTGACCGGGCTTGCCGAGCAGGCCCCCGGGGTTACCGGGCACGGAAGCCTGGCTGCCGAGGGTGCTGCCGGCATCAGCGAACAGCTCACCGCTGATGATGCTGAAGAGAGGGAAGCGGTATTCAACCGTGGCTTCCACGTAGGTGCGACCGGCGCCAAGACCGCAGTCGTAGTAACCGCGGATGGAGTTGGAGCCACCGACACAGAAGGCCTCATAAGGCGGCAACTGACCGAGGTTGGTGCCCATGTTGACCTGGAAGGCCACGGCCTGCTTGCAATCCGGGGTCTCCCCTGCCTTGGGGCGGCAGCCCTTGTAGAGCTTCAGCAGGTTCACCGGGATGTAGTGGGTGAAGCTGGCCTTGAGCCGGTTGAAGGTCGGGGAATCGGGGCCGACCGAGAAGAACTGTTCGGTGCCGATACTGAAGAAGTTGCCCTGGGTCGGGTTGCGGGGATCATTGAGGGTGCTCATCGCCGCCGCCACGCGCAGCGACACCAACTGGTTCCGGGTGGCGCAGTTGGTGGCGGTGCTGTTCGGATTGGCGGTGTAGGCCAGGCAGAGCACGGAGCCGTTCGGGGCCTGGCCGGAGGTGTAGTTGGTGCCGTCGAAGCTCATCGGCACCACTTCCTGGGCACCGAAGCCGAGAACCACGGACCAGGGAGCCTTCTTGAAAGGATCGCCGCCGTTGAGCGGCCGTACCGCCTGAAGGGAGATCCCGGTGCGCTGCAGGGCCACCGTGTTGCCAGTGTTGGTGGTGAGGATGCTGCCGTTGTTCTGGCTCTGGTAGATCTGCGGCACTTCCCGGCTCAGGAAGAGCCGGCTGCGGAAGGAGGTGCGGTACTTGTCTCCCCGGATCCATGGATCGGTGAAGGAGATGTCGGTCAAGCCGCCGAACTGGCCGTAGGTGAAGTTGGTGGAGAGGTCGTAGGCCCGGCCCAGGAAGTTGTTGTCCTGCAGCTGGATCTGACCGAAGATGCCCTGGCTCTGGCTGTAACCGAGACCACCGGAGAGGGAGCCGGTGGACTGCTCAACGATGCCGAGCACGATCACCACCGTGCCCGGATCGCCAGGAACAGGCTTGAGCGTCACCTTCACGTCGCCGAACAGACCGGTGCCGTAAAGGCGCTTGATGTCCTCCTCAAGGGTGCGGCGGTTGAAGGTGCTGCCAGGCTTGATCGAGATTTCCCGGGTGATCACCCAGCTCTGGGTCTTGCCACGGATCGGGCGGTCCTTGTCGTCGGTGGCCGAACCCTCCTTGTTGATGAACTGCACCTCAACGGCCTGCACGGTGCCTTCACGCACGAGGAGCTGGACATCGCCACTGGGGCTGACCCGGCTCGGTCCACTGATCCGGGCCAGGGAGAAGCCCTGATCGGCGTACCACTTCTGCAGCTCCTGCATCCGACCCTGGAGGGTCGAGAGGTTGAGGGTGCGGCCGAAATCAGAGGCGAAGGTTTCCTGAATCACCGAAGCAGGGATCCTCGCCTGGGCAGGATCGAGGCTCACCGAGGTCAGCACCGGGTTCGGGGCCACCGTGACCACTAACTGCACGCCAAGGGGGCTGTCCACCGGGCGGATGTTCACATCCGAAAACCAACCGGTGGCGTAGATCGCCGACAGATCCGCCTGCAGCTCGGTGCGATTGACGCGGGTGCCCGGTCGGGTGGTCATGGCGTTGTACACCGCCAGCTCCAACCGAGCCTTTTCGGGGTGGCCATCCAGACCCTTGACGGCCACCTCACTGATCAGAACCTTCGGTTCCGCCGGCGTAGCCGCCGCAGGAGCCGTGGTGGCAGGCGATTGGGCGGGTGCCGCCTGCTGGGTCGTGTCCGCAGGCACGGGAGCTCCGGCCGCAGGGGCGGAGCTGGGGGGGCTGGCGGCTCCGCCCGGCTGCTGAGCGAGAGCGGGGGCAGCCGCGAGCACCAAGGAAGCCAGCAACGGGGCCGATCCAGCGAGCAGCCGGGACTGCAGGGTCATGGTCTGAAGGGCCATTCCGTCGCGATTGGCAGCCATGGGGGAACGCATCAGCGCGGCCGTGCCGCAAATTTCCGCTGACCTTACCCGTAGATACGCGGTTGCGGGCACCCCCCTTGGACCCGTTTGTGGACCTCCCCGTAGGACTCGACAACTTGACCAAGATCCTGTCGGAATCGATCCTTGTCGAGAATGCGTGCCGTCGGGTCAGTGGTGCGCTGATCCCAGAGCCGGCAGGTGTCGGGGCTGATCTCATCGGCCACCACCAGGGAACCATCGGCGGTGAAGCCCAGTTCGATCTTGAAATCGACCAGATCGAGGTCGACGGAAGCGAACAACTGCTTCAAGGCAGCATTCACCTGACGGGCCAGGGTTTCCAGTTGCTGCCGCTGCTCAGCGGTCACCAGTTGCAGCCGCTCCAGCCGGGCTTCGGTCAGCAGGGGATCCCCGTAAGCGTCGTCTTTGTAATAAAGATCGAGCAAGGGCGGCTCCAGCAGCGTTCCGGCCTCGATTGGCATCTGCTTGCAGAGAGAGCCGGCGGCCCGGTTGCGGATCACCACCTCCACCGGAATCACGCGCACCGGCCGCACCGCCATCCAGTTGGGCTCCAGCAGGCCCAGGTAATGGGTGGGCACCCCCTGCCGTTCCAGGTGCTCGAACAACAGGGCGGAGATCTGGCAGTTGAGTGTTCCCTTGCCCTGCAGCTGGGCCTTTTTGAGGGCATTGAAGGCCGTGGTGTCGTCCTTGAATTCCACGGCCACAACATCGGCGGCAGCGGTCTGGAACACACGCTTGGCCTTGCCCTCGTACAGCAACGATCCAAGGGAAACGGCGGTCATGGCAGCGATCGACGGGGGGCGGGAACCCCCGCATGCCCGCCGGGAGAGGACGGGGAGCGGAGGCGCTGCTCCAGAGCCTCGGCCCTGGAGCGATCGAGTGGATCATGACGCCGCAGGCGCCATTCGCCATAGGCATCATCGAGCCGCTGGCTGAGGCGGATCCGACGTTGCACCGCCTTGGCGGGGAGCTCACCGGCCTGCAGATGCAGCCAGACCTGATCGTCGAGCAGATCACTGGCCAACCCCCAGGCCTGGCTGGCGGCAGCCTCATCCAGCGCCAGTTCCAGCCAGCGATCACGCTCCGCCAGGCTGAGACCGCCGCCCAGCAGCACGCCGCGGCGCAGGCGACGGGCGCGCCGTTCACCGCTCTCGCTGCTGACCAGCAGCAGGGCGGAGGCCTGGGAGTGACGACCGAGGGCCTCGAGGTGATCGGCCAGGAGATCAAGCGCCGGTCGCTGGCGGCTGGAGCTCGCCCCTGGGCGGGCGCCGATCGGCAGCATCAGGCGCTCAAGATCCTGCTGCTCGAGCTCCACCAGACGCTGCAGAGCCTGGGCTGCCCGTTCGTGCTCAAGGGCAGCCGCGGCAGCACGCCATTGCTGCACCAGCCACTGACGCCGCTCCAACCCCGGGGC
>JBEDHF010000078.1:0-8080 GCA_041174245.1 Cyanobacteriota bacterium | reverse complement strand
GCCCGGGCCTTGAGATCGCCGTGCTGCCGATGGTGGGGGAGGGTGCGGCCTTCGCGCCGGCCGAGGCGGCGGGCCTGCTGCGGCGGGTGGGGCCCCGGCGCACCCTGCCCAGTGGCGGCTTCAGCAACCAGAGCCTCGGCGGCCTGCTCCGGGATCTGCTGGCAGGCCTGCCGCTGTTGAGCTGGCGCCAATGGCGGCTGATCCGGCGCTGGGGGCGCAGCCAGCGGCCGCTGCTGGCCGTCGGCGACCTCCTGCCCCTGCTGCTGGCCTGGGGATCCGGCAGCCGCTTCGCCTTCATCGGCACCCCGAAAAGCGACCACACCTGGGCCACGCCCCATCCACGGCCTTCCCTGCTCACCCGGGCCGCCGATGCGTATCACCGCGGCAAAGGCAGCGAATGGGATCCCTGGGAATGGGCCCTGATGGCCAGCCGTCGCTGCCGGTTCGTGGCCATGCGCGATGAACGCACCGCCGCTGGCCTGCGCCGCCATCGCGTCGCCGCCGAAGCCCCCGGCAACCCGATGATGGATGGCTTCTTTTCCACGGCGCCTCCGGCCGCGCTGGATGGTCGTCGGCGCCTGCTGCTGCTGGCGGGCAGTCGCCAGCCGGAATGCAGCCACAACCTGGCCAGGCTGCTTGAGGCCTGCAGCGGCCTGGGCGATGCCTCCGCCATGGTGCTGCTGCTGGCCACCGGCCGGGATCCGGATGCGGCCACGGTGGCCGCGCTGCTGGAGGCCGCCGGCTTCACGCCGATGCCGGTGCCGGCTGGTTCAGCGGCCGCCAGCGCCTGGCAGCGGCACGGGCAGTGGCTGCTGCATGGCCCCGGCCAGTTCGACACCTGGGCGGGCTGGGCGGAGCTGGGGCTCGCCACCGCCGGCACCGCCACCGAGCAGCTGGTGGGTCTGGGTCATCCCGCCCTCTCCCTGCCGGGAGCCGGGCCCCAGTTCAAGGCCGGCTTCGCCTGGCGCCAGAGCCGCCTGCTCGATGGCGCCGTGGCCCCCTGCCCCGATCCGCAGCGCCTCGGCCTGCGCGCCGCCGCGCTGCTGGCAGATCCCGAAGCCCGCCGCCAGCAAGGGGAACGGGGCCGGGAGCGGATGGGGCCGGCCGGCGGCAGCGAAGCCCTAGCCCGGCGCCTGAACGCCACCCTGCTGTGCGCGCCGATCGCCTGAAGGGTCGATCCCGGCCAGGGAAGCCAGCGAGCGCCTGAGCGAAGGGCGAGCGGCCGCAGCGAAACAGCGAGCTTCCGCGATCAGCGGCGATCAGCGCCGAGCGGATCGTCCTCGCCGCCGGGCCTGATGATGGGATCGATTCTCTTTGAAGCTTCTGCCGATGGCGCCCCTGGAAGATCGCGCCTACACCCAGGTCTGCAGCCGTCTGGCGACGCTGCTCAGCATCAGCATCGCCGCCGCCCGCCGCAAGGTGGAACTGGCCGCCGTGCGCGAGGGCGTGCGTGACACCGAGGGCAAGCTCGCCGTGGCCGAACGGCTGATCGAAGCGGCCAGCAACAGCGAGGAATCCCACGGCGCCCTGCTCGATGGCCTGCTGGAAGCGGTGGCCAGTGAAATGAATTTCATGGACGAGGACTGAAGCGCAAGGGAGCCGCCAGCCGCCGCGGCTCCGGCTCCGGCCTCAGTGCTCAAACACGTTCAGGAAGCGCTGCCGATCGAGATCGGCCATCAACGCCACGGTCTGGAAGCAGCGCTGCGCCAGATCCCAGCGCTCCTCGCGCTGCAGCATCAGCTGCAGGCGATCCCGGGCCGGCAGCAGGTAGCGCACATCATTGGCGGCATAGGCGAGCTGCTGGTCCGAGAGCTCCTCCACCCGCCCCCAGTCGCTGCTCTGGGCCTGCTTGTCGAGCTCCACCCCAACCAGCTCACTGAGCACCTCCTTGAGGCCATGGCGCGGGCTGTAGGTGCGCGCCAGCCGGCTGGCGATCTTGGTGCAGAACACCGGCGTCACCCGGATGCCCAGGTTTTCCGCCAACGCCGCCACATCAAAACGGGCGAAGTGGAACACCTTCTCGATCGCGGGGTTCTGCAGCAAGGCCTGGAGCCTGGGGGCCTCGCTCTGGCCGCGGGCCAGGCGGATGCAGCACACCTGATCGTCGTCATCGCAGATCTGCACCAGGCAGAGGCGGTCCCGGCCATGGATCAGGCCCATCGCTTCGGTGTCCACCGCCAGGGCCCGGGCCGTGCCGTATCGCTGCTGCCACTCGGCATCGAGATCGCCATCGAAAACGGCGAAGCGACTGGGCGGTTGGGTCGGTGCAGCCATGGCGGGGCGCAGACGGCGCTGGGAACCCTCCCATCGTGACCGAGCCGGGGACGAGCGGTGCGTGGCGAGGGCCCAGGGGCGAACGCAGCGCAGGTGGCCTGGCGCCGGCGTCCGGGGCAACAGGTCGGGCCCGTGCTCGTTCATCATCAACAGAGCCCCCTGGCTCCAGCCTCCGCCGATGCCCACCTCCGGCTCCACCCTGCTGCTGACCCTGCTGATGGCCATTGGCCTGGTGTTCTTCCTGCGGGCCGCCAGCAAGGACCGCACCACCGTGGTGGAAGTGCACTCGCCGCGGCCGCCCCTGGAGGTGCTCAGCGGCCTCAGCGACTGGCTGCTGGCCCGGGGCTGGCAGGCCGAAGGCGGCGATCCGGAGCACCGGCTGCGGCGCGTCCGGGGCCAGGTGCAGGCCAGCCTGCCGCTGGCCGTGCTGCTCTCGCTGCTGGCCAGCGTCGGCGCCGGCTGCCTCGGTCTGGTGGTGCGGCAACTGCTGCCGGTGCTGCAGGGCTGGCCGCTGCTGCTGATGCTGCTCGGCCCCCTGGCCGGTGTGCTCTATCGCCGCCGCGCCGCCCGGCCTGAGCTGCTGGAACTGCGCCTGATCAGCGATGACAGCCAGAGCGGCAGCAGCCTCAAGGTGCGGGCGCACCGCGATGAGCTGATCGCCATGGAGCAGGAGCTCGGCGCCCGCTTGCAGCTCGCCAGTGACGGGTCCCTGCTCAGTTCGCCGATCTGAACGCCACGGTGGCCGTTGACGCTGACGTGCGCTGCGCTTGGTGCCAATCTGCCCATGCCCTGGCCGTGGCCGCTGCATGCGTTCCTCCCCTCTCCCGCGCCGTCTTGCACTGCCGTGCGGGGTGCTGCTGGGTGTGCTGAGCCTGGGGGTGGTGCCGGCCCTGGGCGTTGAGCCGCCACGTCGGGCCTACGACCCGATCACGGGCGTGCGTTCGCGCCTGAACAAGGACTGGATCGGTCAACGGCTGCTGCCCCTCGGCACGCCGATCCTGGTGATGGCCGGCCATGCCGACAGCCAGGGGATCGGTGGCGCCGGCACCAGCGGCGCCGCCGTGGCTCTGCACGGCCAGCGGCGGATGGATCCGGCGATGACCGATGAACTGTTCTGGAACCTGCAGCTGGCCCAGGCCGTGGTCAGCCTTGGCAAGGCGAAGGGCCTGACGATCAGCTTCTACGACCCCCCGCAGCGCTCGATCGCCGATCCCAACGATCCACGCACCACCTGGAGCGTCGGTCGCGACTTTGTGGCCGCCGGTGGCTACGCCCTGGAGATCCACCACGACGCCTACGGCGCCGATGGCATCGGCTCGGGCCTGATTCCGCCCCTGCGGCAACCGCTGAGCCGGCTCGATGAAAGCCTGGCTGAGGCCTTCGGCGCCTATCCCTTCCGCTTCCGTGATGGACTCGGTGCGCCGAAACGGGGCATCGCCATCCTCGAGATCGGCAAGCTCGAAGCGCCGCTGGAGCCGGCCCTGCGCCACCCCAGCCGCGGCCAGGCGGTGATCAACCTGCTGGCCGAACGGGTGGTGGAGGCGATCCTTCGCGGCCTGAGCGTTCCCGAAGACAACACGCCGGTGGCCCAGCAAGCGGAGCCAGCCGTGCCCCCTCTGCCGAACACGCTTGCGGCCCCCTGGCGGCCTGGAGACAGGCCCGGAAGCGCCGCTCGCTAGGGGGCGAGAGCTGGCAGCAGCGCTCAGTCCACAGCCTGATGCGGCTGGCAACGCTCCTGGAGGGAGTCGTCGCCGAGCCAGTTCTGGGGGCGGGTGAACAGATCGGTGAGCAGGGCCTCACGGCTGCCTTCCTCCGGCTGGTAGCCGTACTCCCAGCGCACCAACGGCGGCAGCGACATCAGGATCGATTCGGTGCGGCCATTGGTCTGCAGACCGAAGATCGTGCCCCGGTCGAAGACCAGATTGAACTCCACGTAGCGGCCCCGGCGATAAAGCTGGAACTGGCGCTCCCGTTCGCCGTAGGGGGTGTGCTGGCGTTTCTCGGCGATCGGCACATAGCTGGGCAAAAAGGCGTTGCCGCAGGCACTGGCCAGGGCGAAAAGCTGCTCCCAGCTCTGGGGCTGGGCACCCAGCGCCTGGCTGACAGCGGCGGCTGGCCCCTTCGGGTCCTGGCCCTTGTAGAGCACACCCCGGGGATCCTGGTAGTCGTAGAAGATGCCGCCGACGCCGCGGGTCTCCTGGCGGTGCTTCAGGAAGAAGTACTCATCGCACCAGGGCTTGAACACCTCGTAATAGGCCGGATTGACGCTGTCACAGGCGCCCTTGAGGGTGCGATGGAAGTGCTTGGCGTCGTCCAGGAACGGGTAATAGGGGGTGAGATCCGCGCCGCCGCCGAACCACCACACCGGACCCGCCTCGAAGTAGCGGTAATTGAGGTGAACGGTGGGGATGTAGGGATTGCGGGGATGGAGCACCATCGAGGTGCCGGTGGCAAACCAGCGATGGCCCTTGGCCTCGGGGCGCTGACTGAGGATCGAGGGCGGCAGCTCCGAGCCCTCCACCTCCGAGAAGTTGACGCCGCCCTGCTCGAAGATGCGGCCCCCTTTCATCACCCGCGAACGGCCACCACCACCCTCGGGTCGCTCCCAGCTCTCCTCCTGGAAGCGGCCGGTGCCGTCGAACCGCTCAAGACCAGCGCAGATCGAGTCCTGCAGGCCCATCAGCAGGGCCTTGGCCCGCTGACGCGAATCGGCCGGGGGGGCCTCCAGGGCAGCGCCTGCGGCGCCGGGGCCACCGCCGAGCACCCGACGTCGGGCGCGGGACAACAGGTTGGAAAGCGAAGCCGCCACGGCAGAGCGCGCCTGGGGCACGCGGGAAACCAGAACACCATTCCAGCCTGGCGGTCCCCAGCACAAGCCTTCGAGAGCCTCTGTCATGGCTGACCCCAACGCCAGGGGCGCCATCCACCACCCCTAGGATCCGGATTCCTGTGCGCGCAACGCTCGAATGGTCACCGCTGATCAGGCCCGTGATGCCCTGGTGGCCCTGGAGGATGCCGGCACCGGCCGCAGCCTGATCGACCTGGGCTGGATCGATCAGATCCGGGTGGATGGGCAGCGGGCCCTGTTCCGGCTGGTGCTGCCCGGCTTCGCCAACGGTCAGCGCGATCGCATCGCCAGCGAGGCCCGCAGCCGGCTACTGGCCCTGGACGGGCTGAGCGATGTGCAGATCGAAATCGGCACACCGGCCGGTGGCGCCCCGATCGGCGCCGCTGGTCACGGCCCAGGCGGCGGCCAGCTTCCCGACCTGAAACCCGTGCCCGGCGTCCGCCAGGTGATTGCCGTCAGCAGTGGCAAAGGCGGTGTCGGCAAAAGCACCGTGGCCGTGAATCTGGCCTGCGCCCTGGCCCGCCGCGGCCTCAAGGTCGGCCTGCTCGATGCCGACATCTATGGCCCGAATGCGCCGACGATGCTCGGCGTGGCCGAGCGCACCCCGGAAGTGAGCGGCGAGGGGGCCAGCCAGGTGATGACCCCGATCGAAACCTGCGGCATCGCCATGGTGTCGATGGGCCTGCTGATCGATGAAGACCAACCCGTGATCTGGCGCGGGCCGATGCTGAACGGAATCATCCGTCAGTTCCTGTATCAGGTGGCCTGGGGTGAACGGGACGTGCTGATCGTCGATCTGCCCCCCGGCACCGGCGATGCCCAGCTGACGATCGCCCAGGCGGTGCCGATGGCCGGCGTTGTGATCGTCACCACCCCGCAGAAGGTGTCGCTGCAGGACGCCCGCCGCGGCCTGGCGATGTTCCGGCAGATGGGCGTCTCGGTGCTCGGCGTCGTCGAAAACATGAGCGTCTTCATTCCGCCCGACGCCCCGGATCGCCGCTACGCGATCTTCGGCAGCGGTGGCGGCCAGCAGCTGGCCGAGGAAGCGGCGGTGCCGCTGCTGGCGCAGCTGCCCCTCGAACCGGGCGTCGTCGCCGGTGGCGATGGTGGTCTGCCGGTGGTGCTCTCGGCACCGGAGTCCGTCTCGGCGGCGGCCTTCGCCGCTCTGGCCGGCGAGCTGAACGCGCGCTGTCTTGCGCCAAGCTGAAGCGATGGCGCCACCGATCCGATGCCAATCCTGAGCCCGCGCTCCAGGGGCAGCCGGCGCTGGAGCCGCCGCCAGGGCCGCCCCTGGTATGGCGAGCGCGACCTCCTGCTCTGGGGCATCCCGCTGGGGATCACCTTCATCGCCGGCATCCTGATCGCCAGCACCCAGCGCCAGGCGGAATACGCCGATTGGTACCAGCACTGGCTCACGGCCGCCGTGGGCCTGGGCCTGGGGCTGCTCGCCGCCCGCATGCCCCTGGAGCGCCTCAACCAGTGGCTGGCGCCGATCTACGGCCTGACGGTGCTCAGCCTGGTGGCGGTGCGCTTCGTGGGCACCTCAGCGCTTGGGGCCCAGCGCTGGATCAACGTGGCCGGCTTCCATGTGCAGCCCTCGGAATTCGCCAAGCTGGCGGCGATCCTGCTGCTGGCAGGGGTGCTCTCCCGCTTCCCGGTGGAGCGCCCCGTCGATCTGGTGCGACCGTGCAGCTTCATTGGCCTGCCCTGGATCCTGGTGTTCATCCAACCGGACCTGGGCACCTCGCTGGTGTTCGGGGCCGTGCTGCTGGTGATGCTGTTCTGGGCGGGGATGCCGGCCACCTGGCTGCTGCTGCTGCTCTCGCCCCTGCTCAGCGCCATCATCGCCGGCACCCTGCCGGTGCTGCTGGCGGCCTGGATCCCGCTGATGGCCTGGCTGGCCTGGAAGAGCCTGCCCTGGAAACGGGCCGGCGCCGCCGCGATCGTCGCCATCGAGGCCCTGTTCGCCCTGCTCACCCCCTACCTGTGGATGCATGGCCTGAAGGATTACCAACGCGATCGGCTGGTGCTCTTCCTCGACCCCTCCAAGGATCCACTCGGTGGGGGCTACCACCTGCTGCAGAGCCAGGTGGGGATCGGCTCCGGCGGCTTCTGGGGCACGGGGCTGATGCAGGGACATCTCACCAAACTGCGCTTCATCCCTGAACAGCACACCGATTTCATCTTCAGTGCGATGGGCGAGGAGACCGGCTTCCTCGGCTCGGTGCTGCTGGTGGTGGCCTTCGGCGTGCTGATGTGGCGGCTGCTGCGGATCGCCAACGATGCCGCCACCGATTTCGAGTCGCTGGTGGTGATCGGCATCGCCGCCATGCTGATGTTTCAGGTGGTGATCAACATCTCGATGACGATCGGCCTGGGCCCGGTGACCGGCATCCCCCTGCCCTGGATGAGCTACGGCCGCTCGGCGATGCTCGTCAACTTCGTCTCGCTGGGGCTGTGTGCCTCGGTGTGGCGACGCAGCCCGGCCAGCCGCAGCCAGGCGGCCCGGGCGAGGGGAGCCTGACCATGGTGGCCGGGCTCGATCAGCTGCGGCAGTGCCTGGCGGCAGGCGTGCCCGCGGGTCAGGCCGATGACGATGCCGTGCGGCGCCAGTGGTGGGCGGCCCTGGCCACCCTCCAGGAGCACGTGCTGACCGACGACAGCGCCTTGAAGGGCCTGTGGCTGGCGGCCCCCCTGCCCGCCCTCTACGAACCGCGGCTGCTGCAGCACCTCCAGGGCTGGCTCTGGGCGCCACCGCAACTGGACGCCCTGCTCGACCCGCGAGCACCGCTGCTGCCTCCCGTTCAGGCCAGCCCGCCCAGGGCCAGCACCTTTCGGCGCCTGCCCCTGAGCGATGCCGATGGCACCGATCCGCTGCTGCTGGTGATCACGCCGAGGCTGCAGGTGGCCCTGGCCGTGGAGGGTCCACCCCAGGCGCGCCGGCTGCTGGTGCGCTTC
>JBEDHF010000077.1:0-8900 GCA_041174245.1 Cyanobacteriota bacterium | reverse complement strand
CCTATTCCTTCCATGCCGATGAGGCCTCCCTCAAGGAGACCTATGGCGCCATGGACCAGGCCTACCGGCGCATCTTCAGCCGCTGCGGCCTGCGGGCGGTGGCGGTCGAGGCCGACAGTGGTGCCATCGGTGGATCAGCCAGCCAGGAATTCATGGTCACCGCCGAGGCGGGCGAAGACCTGATCCTGACCAGCGGCGATGGCCGCTATGCCGCCAACCAGGAGCGCGCTGTCTCCCTCCCGAGCGAAGCGATCGCCTTGCCAGAAGGTGCTCGCCAGGGCGGGGCGGGCGAGGTGATCGCCACCCCTGGCCAGAGCAGCATCGAGGACCTGGCGGCAGCCCATGGCTTCGCCACAAGCCAGCTGGTGAAGGTGCTGCTGCTGCTGGCTCGTTTCGAGGATGGCCTGCGCCAGCCCCTGCTGATCAGCCTGCGGGGCGACCAACTCCTCAATGACGTCAAGCTCGCCAATGCGGTGACCGCCCGCCTCGGCTCCGAGCACGGAGCGCTGCTGGGGATTGAGCCCCTGAGCAGCGAAGTGATCCGGCAGGAAGGGCTCGATCTCGATCTCTCCACCCTGCCGCTCGGCTTCCTTGGCCCCGATCTCGACGATCGCCTGCTCGGCACAGACACCAGCCCAACGGCCGCCAGGAGCGCTGCATCGAGTGAGCGGCAGGGCCAGGCTGCAGCCGCCAGGGCCTTCCTGAAGCGCTCCTTCCTGAGGCTGTTCGATCCCACCGCCGCCGAGCTGGAGGCCTTCATCTGCGGCGCCAACCGCCTGGATCAGCACCGGGTCGGCGTCAGCTGGGCCGGCCTTGGCCGGGTCCCCGCTGCCGATCAGGTGGTGGATCTGCGCTCCGCCCAGCCCGGCGACCGCTGCCTGCATGATCCAAGCCAGAGCCTTGAAGCCTCCAGGGGAATCGAGGTGGGCCACATCTTCCAGCTGGGCCGCAAATATTCCGAAGCGCTCGACGCCCGGTTCACCAATGAATCCGGCGTCGATGAAGCCCTGTGGATGGGCTGCTACGGCATCGGCGTCTCCAGGCTCGCGCAGGCAGCCGTGGAACAGCACCACGACGGCAACGGCATCTGCTGGCCGGTGTCGATCGCCCCCTTCGAGCTGATCGTGGTGATCGCCAATGCCCAGGACAGCGCTCAGGTGGAGCTGGCCGAGGGGCTTTACAGCGAGCTCCAGGCCGCCGGCATCGATGTGCTGCTCGATGACCGAGGCGAACGGGCCGGAGTCAAGTTCAAGGATGCCGATCTGATCGGCATCCCCTGGAGGCTGGTGGTAGGCCGTGGCGCCGCCGACGGCGAGGTGGAGCTGGTGGAGCGGAGCAGCCGTGCGACCACGGTCCTGAAGGCGAGCGACGTCCTCAGCACCGTGCAGCCGCTGCTGGCAGACGGGCGACTCGGGCTGACGAGCTGAGCGGGGCTTCTAGGATGCGCGCACTTGCTGCTGAGGCCATGCTCGAATCGGGGACTGTGGCCATGGGGCCTGACAGCGCTGCCACCAGCGCCACCGGGTCGTTCTGGAATCGCCTCAGCCGCCGGTTGATGCGAGCGATGACCGCGCTGGGTCTGGTGCTCTGCCTGTTGCTGACCGCCTGCTCCGGCGGCAATGCCCGCCTGAGCGGCAATTACGTGGACGACACCGTCAGCGTTGCCCAGAGTCTGCTGACGACGATCGCGATCGAGCAGGACGATCCGGCGCGCCAGGCCTCCGAACTGGAAGCCAGGGCCCTGATCAACGACTACATGAGCCGCTACCGGCCCCAGAGCCGGGTCAACGGTCTGGCCTCCTTCACCACGATGCAGACGGCCCTGAATTCGCTGGCAGCCCACTACGCCGGCTATGCCAACCGTCCCCTGCCAGAGGCTCTCAAGACGCGGCTCGAGAAGGAGCTGGCCAAAGCCGAACGCACCGTGGTTCGAGGCTCCTGATCCAGGGATCCTTGGCACACCTTGGCGTGTGCGGCCGGCGGCCACTTCACGGGTCCGCCGGTTTTTTTGTGGGCTGAATCCAGGTTCGCCCCGTCGCAAGGCTGAGGTGCTGCTCAAAGCCGGGATCTTGAACCGCCCGGAGGCGTGATCAGGAGCCGCCGAATGGCCGTGATCTGGAGCCGCCAAGCGGCGTGATCTGGAGCCGCCAAGCGGCCGTGAACGGCGGGCACCTGACGGCCACGGCGCCAACCTTTTGACGAAAGGGTGGATCCTCTGCAACACTCTATCTTTGTGCTCTGAAGCGGCTCCGGGCCGCTGTGTCCTTGGCCAACGTCGTCGTCATCGGTGCTCAATGGGGTGACGAGGGGAAAGGCAAGATCACCGATCTTCTGAGCCGTTCCGCCGACGTCGTGGTGCGCTATCAGGGCGGCGTGAACGCCGGCCATACGATCGTGGTGGATGACACGGTGCTGAAGTTGCACCTGATCCCCTCCGGCATCCTTTATCCCGACACCACCTGCCTGATCGGCACCGGCACCGTGGTGGATCCGCGCGTGATGATCGGGGAGCTCGACATGCTCCTCGGGCACGGCATCGACATCAGCGGCCTGAAGCTGGCTTCGACGGCCCATGTGACGATGCCTTACCACCGCCTACTGGATCAGGCGATGGAACAGCGCCGTGGCGATCGGCGCATCGGCACCACGGGTCGGGGCATCGGACCCACCTACGCCGACAAATCGGAGCGCAACGGCATCCGCGTCATCGACCTGCTCGATGTCGATCGGCTGCGCGATCGTCTGGTCGGTCCTCTGGCTGAAAAGAACCAGCTGCTGCAACAGGTCTACGGCCTGGATCCTCTCGATCCCGAAGAGGTGATCGCCGAGTACGCCGGCTATGGCCGCCGCCTCGCTCCCCACGTCGTCGATGGGGTGCGCACGATCCACAGCTGCGCCCGCCAGCGCAAGAACATTTTGTTTGAGGGGGCCCAGGGCACCCTGCTCGACCTCGACCACGGCACCTATCCCTACGTCACCTCCTCCAACCCCGTCTCCGGCGGGGCCTGCATCGGAGCTGGCGTCGGTCCCACCCTGATCGACCGCGTCATCGGTGTGGCCAAGGCCTACACCACCAGGGTCGGCGAAGGCCCCTTCCCCACGGAACTCCAGGGCAGCCTCAATGACCACCTCTGCGACCGCGGTGGTGAATTCGGCACCACCACCGGTCGGCGCCGCCGCTGCGGCTGGTTCGACGGCGTGATCGGGCGCTATGCGGTTGAGGTCAACGGCCTCGACTGCCTGGCAATCACCAAGATGGATGTGCTCGACGAACTGGATCAGATTCAGGTCTGTGTGGCCTACGAACTCGACGGTCGTCGCATCGAACATTTCCCCTGCAGCGCCGAAGATTTCGCCCGTTGCCAGCCCATCTTCGAGACGCTCCCCGGCTGGCAGAGCTCCACAGCCGAGTGCCGCTCCCTCGATGAACTGCCGCCGGCAGCGATGTCCTACCTGCGCTTCCTGGCCGAACTGATGGAAGTGCCGATCGCCATCGTCTCCGTCGGCCCGCAGCGCGATCAGACGATCGTGGTCGAAGATCCGATCCACGGACCGAAGCGAGCCCTGCTCAGCGCCTGACCCCCCGGCCACCTGCTGTTTGCAGCAGCACGGTGATCAGGCTCCAGCCCTGGGGACAGGACAGGCTCCTGAAGCTGGCGCCTGCCCGCGACTGCTGCAGCGTCACTGCCCGGCCCAGAGCGGTCTGAACGCCAGGACCCGCCACCGGCTTCCGCACCACCGCGCGGTGTGCCTTCACCACCTTCCTGCCGGCGCCTGAGGCGCCCTGCCAGCCATGAGCACCACCCTCAGCTCCGCCCGTCCGTCCAGCGAGAAGCGTTTTGACGTCGTCGGCATCGGCAACGCGATCGTTGATGTACTCGTGCAGGCCGATGACAACCTGCTCGACAACCAGGGACTGACCAAGGGCACCATGGCCCTGGTGGATGAGCAGCAGGCCGAGCGCCTCTATGCCGCTGCCGGGGCCGGCCTTGAGACCTCCGGTGGTTCCGCCGCCAACACCCTGGCCGGCATCGCCCAGCTCGGGGGCTCCGCCTGCTTCATCGGCCGGGTCAGGGACGATCAGCTCGGCGCGATCTTCCGCCACGACATCCAGGCCGTCGGCGCCCATTACGCCACCCCAGCCGCCAGCGAGGGGCCGTCCACAGCCCGTTGCCTGATCCTGGTGACGCCCGATGCCCAGCGCACGATGTGCACGTATCTGGGGGCGTCGGTGAACCTGGAACCCGCTGATCTGGATCTCGATCAGGTGGCGCAGGCCAGGATCCTCTACCTCGAGGGCTACCTCTGGGACAGCGACGCCGCCAAACGGGCCTTCATCGCCGCCGCCGAGGTGATGAAGGCCGCCGGAGGGAAGGTGGCCCTCAGCCTGTCGGATGCCTTCTGCGTTGAGCGCCACCGCGACAGCTTCCTGGAGCTGGTCAACGGCTACGTGGATGTGCTGTTCGCCAACGAGATGGAGATCACGGCGCTGTATCGGGTCAACAGCTTCGAGGAGGCGGAAGCCAGGGTGGCCGATCTCGATCTGGTGGCGGCACTCACCCGCAGCGAACTCGGCTCGATCGTGCGCAAGGGACCGGAGCGCCACAACATCGCCCCCTACCGGCTCGGCCCGCTGGTGGACACCACGGGCGCCGGCGACCTCTATGCCGCCGGCTTCCTGCATGCCTACTGCCGCGGCCAGGATCTGGAAGCCTGCGGCCGGCTCGGATCCCTCTGTGCCGGCGCTGTCGTCACCCAGCTGGGCCCCCGCCCCCAGGGATCGCTCACCGAGCTGGTGCGTCAGCACCTCGGCTGAGACGCTCCAGGGCAGACGCCAAGCACAGCTCCGCTCCAGGCAAGCCCAGCGTTGGCCGTTGCAAGAGCACCAGTTGCAGGCCCAGCTTGCCGGCAAGCAGTCGCCAGCGCTGCTCGGTGCTGCCACCGGAAGCCCTGGCCACCACCGTGGTGATCCGCCAGCGTCGACAGAGCGCTTCAAGCAGCTCCTGATCGTCGGCGGCTGGATGGAGCGGCGCCAGCTGATCGTCCGGCAGCCCTGCCGCCCTGGCCATGGCCAGGGATTCCGCCGTCGGCAGCAGCCGCGCATGCAGGACCCGTCCTGGCAGAGCGGCCCGCACCAGGGCCAACTGACGGGCTCCGATCGCCAGCAACACCCGGGCTCCCTGGGGAACCCTGGCGTCCAGGGCCTGCCAATCGGGGATCACACAGGAGCCCCCAGGATCGAGCGCTGGCAGATCGGCGCGGGTCAGGCGCAGCAGGGGCTGGTCCAGGGCCGCGCAGATCGCGGACAGATCGGTGCTGATGCGGATGGCGAAGGGATGGGTGGCATCGACGATCCAGAGCGGCGCCCTTCCCTGGTGGCGCGCGCACTCCAACCGGAGCTGCAGCGCCCGGCGATCACCCACCGATCCGACCCGCAGCGCCAGCCCCTCCCCGGGGGCATAGGCCCGGGCTGCGGCGGCGCTGACCACGAACACCTCCAGGCGCCAGCCCAGCCTCAGCCAGGCCTGGGCCAGACGAGGACCCTCCCCCGTTCCTGAGAACAGCCAGAGCAACTGGCCCTGACCCTGGCCGAAGGGGAGATCGTGCATCAGGATGGTCGCCCGGAACCTTGTCCTGGCTTGTGAACCATTGTCTGTTGGAGGGGGTGGTCGTGGAGGCCCCCCAGATTCGCTACACCCAGGACAATCAGACGCCTGTGGCGGAAATGACCCTTCAGATCGAAGGGCTTCGTCCCGATGATCCCCCGGGCCAGCTGAAGGTGGTTGGCTGGGGCAACCTTGCCCAGGACCTGCAGAACCGGGTGCAGGTCGGCCAGCAGCTGGTGGTCGAGGGACGCCTGCGCATGCAGACCGTGACCCGCCAGGACGGCGTCAAGGAGAAGCGCACCGAGTTCACCCTCGCCCGCCTGCATCCCCTCGGCGGCTCCGGCACCGCGGCGCTGGCCGCCCCAGCGCCGGTCAGCCAGCCACGGCCCACACCTGCAGCGGCAAGCCCGGCAGGAAGCCCGCGCCAGATTCCCAGCCGCCGGCCGAGCAGTGCGCCGGACACGGCCCCAGCGCCCAGGCCCCAGGACGAGATGCCGACCTGGAACGCCTCCCCGCTGGTGCCGGACCTGCCCGAAGACGACGAGATTCCCTTCTGAATCCCGTTCAGGAGCCGGCGATCCGTTCGCCGGCCTGATCGAGAAGCTGGCCCAGTTCCCGTTCCAGAGCCGCCAGATCGAGGCGCAGCTCCGGATAGGCGCCAGCATCGATCTGCCGCAGCAACCAGAGACGATCTGCCTGAAGTTGCTCAATCAGAGCCTCCGTGCTGATCGCTGCAGCGGCAGGCTGCTGCGGCTCAGCGCCACCGGACGGCCTGAGGTCGGCAGCGCCGGCCTGCAGGGGCGTTGGGCTTGCGGTCTCCCCCGCAAGCGTGTCCCGGGCAAGCGTGTCCCCGGATGTGGTCGCTGCGGCTGTGCTCGCTGCGGCATTGCTGGCTGCGGCATTGCTGGCTGCGGCATTGCTGGCGGCTGCAGCCGTCTCCCGTGGAGTCGCCGCCTCAGCAGGCTCGGAAGACTGCGGCTCTGCTCCGGACGGGGTGGTCGGCATGAATCAGCGGCTCCGCTGTTGAACACTGTCGCCATCCTGCTGCCCGTTGCCCGAAGATGGCGGCATGAACGTTCTGACCTCACCCGGCAGCCTGGTCACGATCGCGGGAGCCACCCTCACCGTGATCGGATCGATTGCCTATGCCACCGACAGCCCCACCATCAGCCTGGCGGGGGTGTTCTACGGCGTGCCGATCCTGCTGGGCGGCCTGGCCCTGAAGTCATCCGAGCTGCCACCGGCCGAGCGGCTGACCCCGGCCCATGCGTTGCGCAGCCTGCGGGAACAGCCGGCCAGTGAACCGCTGCGCAAGCTGCTCGGCGATGTGACCCGCTGGCGCTACGGCCAGAAGGCGCACCTGGAAAGCTCCCTGGAAGCCCTCAAGTTGTGGGACGAGGACGCCCCACCCCAGCTGCTCAGTGCCCAGGAGCTGGAGCACGAGGGTGGCTACGGCCTGGCGCTGGTCTTTGGCCTTGAGGGGGTGGCCCTGGAGCGCTGGCAGGAGCGACAGGAGCGGCTGGGTCGCTTCTTCGGCCCCGGCCTTGAAGCCAGGATCGAACCGCTCTCCGGCCGGCGCCTCCGCCTCAGTCTGCTGCCGACCAGGGCCGCAGCCCCCTCCGTCTGACCGGCGCCTGGCTCTCGCTGACGCCGTCTTCCATCCGCCCGTTTCCCGATCCGCCTTGGCCACCGATCCCGTCATCAGCGCCGACGACACCCTGCGGGTCTCGGTGCTCAGCGAGGCCCTGCCGTACATCCAGCGCTTCGCCGGCCGGCGGGTGGTGGTCAAATACGGCGGTGCCGCCATGGTGCGCGAGGACCTGCGCGATGCGGTGTTCCGTGATCTCGCCTTGCTGGCCTGTGTCGGCGTTCAGGTGGTGGTGGTGCATGGCGGCGGGCCCGAGATCAATCAATGGCTGAACCGGCTGGCGATCGAGCCCCAGTTCCGCGACGGGCTGCGGGTCACCGATGCCGACACCATGGATGTGGTGGAGATGGTGCTGGTGGGCCGGGTCAACAAGCAGATCGTCAACGGCCTGCACAGGGTCGGGGGGAGGGCCGTGGGCCTCTCCGGCAGTGACGGCAGCCTTGTGCAAGCGCGCACGTACGGCAACGGCAGCAACGGCCTTGTGGGCGATGTGGCCTCCATCGATCCCACCGTCCTCTTCCCACTGCTGGAGAACGGCTACATCCCAGTGATCTCCAGCGTGGCCGCCAACAGTGAAGGCCAGGCCCACAACATCAACGCCGATACCGTGGCCGGGGAGCTGGCGGCCTCGATCCAGGCCGAGAAACTGATCCTGCTCACCGACACCCCCGGCATCCTGCGGGACCGCCACGACCCCGGCACCCTGATCCGCCAGATCACCCTGGCGGGGGCGCGGGATCTGATCCGCGAGGGCGTGGTGGATGGGGGCATGACCCCCAAGACCGAATGCTGCATCCGTGCCCTGGCCCAGGGGGTGGCGGCCGCCCACATCGTCGATGGACGGGTCCCCCATGCGCTGCTGCTGGAGGTCTTCACCGATGCCGGCATCGGCACGATGGTGGTGGGCAGCCAACGGGACTTGAACCAGCCGCCGCTGCCTGGCCATGGCTGACGGAGCCTTCGACGCTGCCGCCATCGCATCGGGGCCCGAGGGCGATGCCAGCGCGCCGATGCAGGCCCTGCAGATCGCCCGCGTCGCCCTCGATCGTGGCGACTACGGCCAGGTGCTGCGTCAGCTCGAACCGCTCTGTGCCATGGAATCCGGCCGCAGCCGCCTCGGTGGCGAGATGCGGATGCTGATGGCCACGGCCCTGCTCGGCCAGGGACAGCCGGAGCGGGCGATCAGCCTCTGCCGGCAGTTGCGAGGCTGCGCCGATGCGGAGCTGCGGCGCCAGGCCAGGGACCTGGAAGAGGTGCTTCAGGCTCCAGGACTGGAGCGGCCGAAGGAGTGGTCCCTGACCCTGCCCAGCCTGGGATCCCTGGAAGCGACGCAACCTGGCCTGCAGACCGTGGCGGCCCGCCGTCGCCGCCGCCGCAAGGAGGACGAGGAACCACCGCCGCCACCGGTGGGGCGCACCCGGGCACCAATCGGGTTCGCCCTGGCGGTGACCCTGGTGCTGGTGCTGCTGACGACCCTGCTGGGCGGCTGCTTCCGCATCAGCACCGAGGTGGCCTTCCCGGCCCCCGGGCGGCTGCAGATCAGCGAGCAGGTGAGCAGTCGCTCCGGACTGCTGCTTCCCTGGCAACGGCAACTGGCGACGCGCCTCGACGAGACCCTGGGCACACCGGGGCTGCGGCCGGTCGAG